>CAMOMF010000143.1 GCA_946619625.1 uncultured Bacteroidales bacterium | reverse complement strand
TTGGTCTTGGGGCGTACTTCGTAGTACAGGTTGGGGCGGTTGAACGAACTTTTGAAGACCTTGGCGTTCATCATCCCCAGGTTTTTCTGGATATCTTTCTGCACTTTGGGGGTTGCTGTGGCGGTAAGGGTGATGATCGGGGCACGCCCTATTTTTTCCGCGGTAGGCAGAATATTGCGATATTCCGGACGGAAATCGTGTCCCCATTCGGATATACAATGCGCCTCGTCCACGGCGTAGAAACTAATCTTTACTTGCTGCAGGAATTCGACGTTCTCCAGTTTCTGCAAACTTTCCGGTGCCACGTACAGCAACTTGGTTTTGCCTGCCAGGATATCTTCCTTTACCGCCTGTATCTCAGGCCTGGACAAGGACGAATTGATGAAGTGGGCAATGCCATCCTCGTCGGAATAGTTGCGCATGGCATCCACCTGGTTCTTCATCAACGCGATCAACGGCGAAATAACAATCGCTGTCCCCTCCATGAGCAGACTGGGCAACTGGTAGCATAAACTTTTGCCACCGCCGGTAGGCATCAATACAAATGTGTCGTTCCCGTCCATCAGGTTGTTGATGATGGCTTCTTGATTTCCCTTAAAGCTGTCGAAGCCGAAATAGTGCCTCAACGCCTCTATCAGTTCTTTGTGTCTTGTCATAAATTCTGTCTCTTCATTCGCGATTTTTCATTCGCGCTGCAAAGTTACAACTTTTTTTTGATATATGCAAGAGTTTTGCAAGAAATGTGTAAAAAAAATTTTTTTTGCCCGATATTTCTTGTTTGTACCGAAAATATTTTGTCATGTCAAAAAAAAACAGTAACTTTGCACCGCAAATGAAAAAACATCTCTCTCATATTGCGTTGCCGCTGCTGTTTTGCCTGTGCATGCTGTCTGGTTGGGCGTGTGCCGCCGACTCGGCTGTGCCTGCTAAACCCTCCAAGGCTTCCTACTTTTTCTGCAATGCAGGGCAACGCTTGGACCAATTCTTTTTGAAGGGATTGGATACTGCATATATCGCCTTGCCGGAGTTCCGCTGGCGGGTGGCATTCAATAACGGTGAGGTCGGGCTCAATGTACGGCACACCACCTGGGTGGACCCCCAAGCGGCTGTTCGTTTGCAAGCCAACAGTGCTCCCAGTATCGAGTTGGGGCTGAATGCAGGGTTCCGCTCCCTCTCCTTCGGCTACTCGTGGGATGTGTCGCGAGCCTATGCCACCAACTGGAACCTGTCATTGGGCAGCAAAATGCTTGGATTGGAGTTCCAGCGCCATGTCACCACCAACTTGTCCGGCAGACTGTATGGTGGCATCGAACCGGAGGCTCCTGTGCTGGTGGGCACGGATTTGCAGAAAGGAGAATTGAAAATTTCCACTACCAATCTGAACGTTTGGTTCGTCCTGAATTCCAAGCATTATTCCCACAACGCCGCTATCAAACAGTCCTACATACAGAAGCGTACAGCAGGCTCGTTGCTCTTGTCCGTGGCTTACCTGTCATCCGAGTTGAGGGTGCTTGATTCGCTCAAGTATTTCAAGGACCCGAATATGGCCATTCTGGTTGACGGGGTAACAGGTATGATTACGCGCCAAGTGGCTGTCGGGTTGGGCTATGGTATCAACTACACCCCCAATCACGGCAAAGTGCTTCTGCACGCTGCTGCCAATATGCAGGTGGTTTGTTTTTCTATCAATCACGTCTCCTATATCGTACCGGATGACATCTATATGCCCGGGGAACCCAATTTCGTTTTGCGCCCCGATTTCCCCGTTCATGTATCCGGCAATTTCCGCGCAGCAGTCAGTTGGGAAATAAACCGATGGGTGCACCTCTCCGCTTGGGCACAGGCGAACAATCTTAGTTTCAAATCCTCGCGAAGTACCGGCTTGTCCGTGCTGGATATCAACAACTGGCATTGGCAGACGCACATCAGTGTGGGGGTTAGGTTTGGCATTAGCAGGAAACGCACGCAGGAAGTGCTGGGAGAACAAGTCTTGCAACCTGCTGTCCTTCCTGCCGATTCGCTCACCCAACCTCAGGGTCAGGAGACACAGAATCCGTCGCAAAAAAAGCTTATCAAAATGCCGGAATGGGTTACCGATTATTTCTTCTCAACAAGGATGTGACGCCTTGTGTTCCTATTTGTTTCTTGATGTTGTTACAGCACTTTCAGTCCTAATCCGGGACGGTCTGGAAGTGTCAGTTTTCCGCCCTGCAGTCCCACTCCTTCGTACAGGTCATTCGAGATGAGCAGGTTGCCGTCCAAATCGGCAAAATCCACCAAAGGCGACAAGCTCGCTGCTGCTGTCACGCCGCAGGAGGTCTCCGTCATGCAGCCAATCATCACTTTCATACCCTCTGCGCGGGCGTAAACCATCATCTTGTATGCCTCGCGTATTCCGGTGCATTTCATCAGTTTGATGTTAATGCCTGAATAGGCTCCTTTAAGACGATTTATGTCGCATAAACGTTGGCAGGCTTCATCGGCAATGATAGGGATAGGGGAGCGCTCTGTCAGCCACGCGGTGTCGTCAATCTGCTCCTTCGGCATGGGCTGTTCAGCCATCAGCACCCCGTGCTCATGCAGCCAGAAAATCATGTCCAAAGCCTGTTCGCGGTCCGTCCAGCCCTGATTGGCATCCACCACCAACGGCAGGTTGGTAACAGAGCGGATAGACTCTACCATTTCTTTGTCGGTGCTGCGTCCTACTTTTATCTTCAGTACATTGAATTTTCCCGCACATTCCAGCGTCTTCTCCCGCACCACTTCCGGGGTGTCTATCCCGATGGTGAAAGAGGTGGACGGGCAACGTTTCGGGTTCAGTCCGTACAGGCGGTAAACGGGTTGTCCCATCAGTTGTCCCACTAAGTCATGAAGGGCGATGTCAATAGCCGCTTTAGCGGGACTTTCACCGCTGTCTATAGCGTCAATATATGTCAGTATATCTTCTATTAAAAACGGACTTTCAAACTGCTCTAAATCCACTTTTTTTAGGAACTGGATGGTGCCCTCTGTTGTGTAGCCTAAATAGGGTGGAAGAGAGGCTTCACCGTGTCCTGTGTAACCCTCGTAGTCAATGCCGATTTGAACCGTCGGAGTGGTGTTTCTCGAGAACGAAGAGACGGTGAACGTGTGGCGGAGTGACAGTTCGTAAGGTCGGAAAGACAGGCGCATCTTGCCTTTCCCATGCCCCGCTTTTTCGCCTCTCATCGGAGTCGTAGGTGCGCACCAAACGGGCAGCGATTGCTCTATCGCCGATAACTGTGGTGCCAGTCCCAAGGCGATACCTCCAAGGGCGGCTTTGCTCAAAAATTCTCTGCGTTTCATTGCCTGTTTTACTAACGGGCTGCAAAGTTAATACTTTTTTTTGACATGTGCAAGAAAAATACAAACTTTTTTTATCTTTGCTCCATTTTCTGCAAAAAAGTATCCTCCCACAATTTTGAGCAACTTCGGCTACTT
>CAMOMF010000142.1 GCA_946619625.1 uncultured Bacteroidales bacterium | reverse complement strand
CGTCTGCAACCTGTCGGGCGAAGCGCTCGTTGACCTCGAAAAAGAGGTGTCCATTGGGACGGAGAGCAGTGGTAGCGACCTTGGCGATGCGGTGATAAAAGAGGAGCGGGTTGTTGTCAGGAACGAAGAGTGCGGAGGCGGGTTCATAGTCCAAAACCCTCGATTCCATCGAACTTTTCTCCTGCTCGCAGACATATGGCGGGTTGCTGACGATGATGTCGAAACTGCCCTCCGGGGAGTCGTGTAGAATGTCGCAGCGGAGGAAACGGATGTCGGTGTTGTTGCGCCGCGCATTTTGCTTTGCGATGCTGAGTGCGGACAGGGAAATATCGCAGCCGTAAACCTCCCAACGGGGGCAGCGCTGCTTGATGGCGATGGCAATACAGCCCGAACCGGTACCAATATCCAAGAGGCGTACGGGGGAGGTAGGTGTTGCGGGGTAATCCTTTTTCAGGGCGCATATGGGTGTGATGAGTTCCGCCGTTTCGGGTCGGGGAATGAGTACATCGGACGTGACGAGCAGGTCGAGCCCGAGCCATAAAGCATGCCGGAAGACGTACTGGACCGGTTCGCCGCGGAGAAGACGCAGGAGTGCGCTCTCGTCACCTTGCTCCTCAATCATCCAGCGGGTCAGTTCGTGCGCCTCGGGTTCGGTATAAACGGTGCGAAGTCGTGCGAAGATATGTTGTGACGAATTTTGCATATTGGGTGCAAAGTTACTGCTTTTTTGGGACACTACCAAATATTTCACCCTATTTTTTGGCAGAAAATTGCATTTTTCTTGCTTTTTGCTTGCATATATCAAAAAAAAGCATTACCTTTGCAGTCCGAATTGAAAATAAACATTACATAGATATGCAAATTACAAAGTCTGAAGCGCAGGATTTGATGGCTAAAATCACCCTTGTGGTGGAGCCCTCTGACTACGCAGAACAAGTAGAGAAAGAGATTCGTACTCTCCGCCAGAGAGCCAATGTGCCGGGTTTCCGTCCGGGCAAAGTGCCTGCAAGTTTGATAAAGAAGATGTATGGCAAGTCCGTGCTGGCAGAAACTATCAACAAGGTTATCGGCGAGAAACTATACGATTACATTCGTGAAGAGAAACTGAATATTCTGGGCGAGCCTCTCTCGAATGAGGAGGAAACTCCGGAATTGGATTTCGACAATCAGGACACCTATACCTTTGTGTTCGACATTGCGTTGGCACCAGAGTTCAACGCCAAACTGACGGGTAGCAACAAACTGCCGTACTATGACGTGATTGTCACCGATGAAATGGTGCAGAAGCAGGTGGAGTCGTATGCCAACCGTTACGGCAAAATAGAGAAAGCCGAGGAACCTGAAGGCGAGAAAGCAGAGGGTGAAGAGGCCGAGAAGAAGGCTGCTCCGAAGATTATCCCTGCGGAGATTAACCAAGAGTTGTTCGACAAAGTGTTCGGTAAGGATGCGGTGAAGAGCGAGCAGGAGTTCCGTGACCGTATCAAGGCGGACATGAAGCGCAGTTTGGACGAGGATGCCAAGTACCGATTCGGAATCGATGCCAAGGAAGCCGTGATGAAGAAGATGGAGAAAGTGCAGTTCCCCGAGGCTTTCCTGAAACGTTGGCTGAAGACCGCCAATAAAGAGTTGACGGAGGAGCAGATCGAGAAAGAGTGGAACGAGACATTGGACAGCCTGCGTTGGCAATTGGCGAAGGATCAGTTGGCCGAGCAGTTCGGCATCAAGGTAGAGAAGGCTGATGTGGACAACTACGCCAAGGAAATCGCGCGCATGCAGTTTATGCAGTACGGTCTGACCAACGTGGAGGATCAGTATCTGGAGGGTTTTGCCGCCGACATGCTGAAAGACGAGAACCGTACGCGTGGTATCTACGAGCGCTGCGTGGAGAACAAAGTGTTTGATGCCCTGAAAGAGGTGGTCAAACTGGAGAAGAAAGAGATTGCATACGAGGAATTTGTTAAACTCTGATAAGTTTATCCAATCCACATGGCAAAGAAAAACCGGCTCCTTGAGGGGTCGGTTTTTTTGTAATTTCTTTCTTTACGCGTGTGTGCGCACGCCATAGTGAATAGGGTGCAAGAGATTAGAAAGGGAACAGGCGCTTATTCGTATTTCTGAAAGAGAAAATCGTTGTAAGGGTAGCGTTGGATGTGCAGTTCTTTTACGCGCTCGTACATCAAATCCCGCAACGCATCGATATTGTCTTTTTTTACGGCGGAGATAAAGATGCAGTCTGCGGGTTGTCCGTCTGCTTGTTGTAGTCGTGCCATCCACGTTTTCCTGAGGTCGTCCAGAGACATGTTTTCGCGTGTGGCGGGCGTGAGGTCGTCCTCGTCCTTGGGCGTGTAGGTGAAAGCGTCAATCTTGTTGAAGACGACCATTTCGGGTTTTGGCTCTTTGCAAATTTCCTGAACAGTGTGCTCGACCACATGATACTGCTCCTCGAAATTGGGGTGACTGATGTCCACTACATGTACGAGCAAGTCGGCTTCGCGCACCTCATCGAGAGTGGATTTGAACGATTCCACCAGATTGTGCGGCAGTTTGCGGATGAATCCCACCGTGTCGGAGAGTAGGAAAGGCAGGTTGTCGATGGTCACTTTGCGTACGGTAGTGTCGAGCGTGGCAAAGAGTTTGTTTTCGGCGAACACATCGGACTTGCTGAGCAGGTTCATGAGGGTGGATTTGCCCACGTTGGTGTATCCCACCAGTGCCACGCGGATCATCTTGCCCCGGTTTTGGCGCTGAGTGTTCATTTGCCGGTCTATTTTCTTGAGGTCCTCGCGGAGCAAAGCCAGACGGTTCTTGATGATACGGCGGTCTGCCTCAATCTGTGTCTCACCGGTACCGCGGTTGGCGGTGCCGCCGCCCCGCTGCCTATCCAAGTGCGACCAAAGACGTGTGAGTCGTGGCAACATATATTCCAGCCGCGCCATTTCGACCTGCGTCTTGGCGTAACTGGTCTGTGCGCGTTGCAGGAAAATCTGCAAAATGAGCATGGTGCGGTCAATGATTTGCACGCCCAGTTCGCGCTCGATGTTACGGATCTGCCGCGGCGAGAGTTCATCGTCGAAGATTACTGCATCGATGAAAGGCATCGCCTCCAGTTCCTCTTCAGACATGTAGTCCGCCTCAATACGCCCCTTGCGGTGGGTGAGCGCCGCTTCTTCCTGCGACATATCTTTCTGCGGGGTTGGACGATAGAGTTTTTTACGCTCTTCAATCCAGTTTTTTATCTCCTGCAACTTGCCCTCACCTACAAAAGTGTTGGAGTTAGGGCATTCGAGCCGCTGTACAAAGCGCTTGACGGGTATAATCTTGTTGGTGTCGGCCAGAAAAGCCAGTTCGTCCAGATATTCTTTGGTACGATCCTCGGGTTGCGTAGGCGTGATAAGTGCCACCAAAATGGCGTGCGCCTGGTATTCTTTTATCTCTATCATAACAGTATGGCAGTTAATTATCGAAACCGAAAACAAAATATACCGCACCTATGAGCAATAATGCCGCCACAGCGTGGTTCCAGTGGAACTTGGTGTGGAAGGCGACCATTGAGAAGATGGCAAACACAGTGAGCGTGATGACCTCCTGTATGAGTTTGAGGTGAGTGACGCTGAACGGTCCGCCGTTACCAACAAACCCGATCCTGTTGGCGGGCACTTGCAGACAATATTCGAAGAACGCGACTCCCCAACTGAAAGCGATAACGCCAATGATGGGCAGCGATTGGAACCATTTGTACTCCGCCATTTTGAGGTGGCCATACCATGCGAAGGTCATAAAGACATTGGAGCATGTAAGTAGTAAAATTGTATAAAATCCTTTCATATATTCTCAAAAATGGCTGCAAAGTTACTAAAAAAATCCCAAATATGCAAAAAAATAACGATTTTTTGATTTTTTTTGTCAAAAAATTTGGTCAATTCAAAAAAAAGCAGTACCTTTGCACCCGCTTTCGGAAAAAAGCAGAAAGCAACTGCGGAAATAGCTCAGTTGGTAGAGCACGACCTTGCCAAGGT
>CAMOMF010000141.1 GCA_946619625.1 uncultured Bacteroidales bacterium | reverse complement strand
TCGGAACGAATGCTCTCTCGCAGTTCATGGACCAGCAAAACCCGTTGGCAGAGATTACGCACAAGCGTCGTATGTCTGCTCTTGGCCCCGGTGGTCTGAGCCGTGAGCGTGCAGGTTTCGAGGTGCGTGACGTACACTATACCCACTATGGCCGTCTCTGCCCGATTGAGACACCGGAAGGTCCGAATATCGGTCTGATTTCTTCGCTCTGTATTTACGCGAAGATAAATGACCTCGGTTTTATTGAGACTCCTTACCGTAAGGCGGCTGAAGGTCAGGTTGACCTGAGCGACAAGGGCATCGTTTATCTTACGGCGGAAGACGAGGAATCGCATATTGTAGCACAAGGTAACGCTCCGCTTGATCCGGACGGTAAGTTCATCCGTACCCGTGTTAAAGCACGTTATCAAGCTGACTTCCCGGTAGTGGCACCTACAGAGGTGAGTCTGATGGACGTGGCTCCTTCGCAGATTGCTTCTATTGCTGCTGCACTGATTCCGTTCCTGGAGCACGACGATGCACACCGTGCCCTCATGGGATCGAACATGATGCGCCAGGCTGTGCCTCTGTTGCGTCCGGAAGCACCTATTGTAGGAACCGGTATTGAGGACAAATTGGTGGACGATTCCCGTACGCAAATCAAGGCGGAGGGTGAAGGCGAAGTAATCTACGTGGATGCAGATGTTATCCGTATTCAGTATGACCGCACCGAAGATGAAGAGTTTATCAGTTTCGATTCGGCTACGAAGGACTACCGTCTGCCCAAGTTCCAAAAAACCAACCAGAATACCACCATTGACCTCCATCCGCTTGTCCGCAAGGGCGACCGCGTGGAGAAAGGACAAATTCTTACCGAAGGTTATGCTACCCAGAATGGAGAGTTGGCACTTGGTAAGAACCTGAAGGTGGCATATATTCCTTGGAAGGGTTACAACTATGAGGATGCAATCGTACTGAGCGAGCGTATCGTACGTGAGGATATGTTTACATCCGTACACGTAGTAGAGCAGTTGCTTGAGGTGCGTGAGACCAAGCGTGGTATGGAGGAGTTTACCTCCGACATCCCGAACGTAAGTGAGGATGCCACCAAGAACCTTGACGAGCAGGGTATTATCCGTATTGGTGCCCATGTAGAGCCGGGTGATATCCTTATCGGTAAGATTACTCCCAAGGGCGAAAGCGACCCCTCACCTGAAGAGAAATTGCTGAAGGCCATCTTCGGCGACAAGGCGGGTGACGTTAAGGATGCATCGCTGAAAGCCACTCCCTCGTTAGACGGTGTGGTTGTGGACAAGAAACTGTACGCCCGTGCTATCAAAGACCGCAAGGCAAAGATGGAAGAGAAGCGTCAGTTGCAAGAACTGGACGAGCAGTTCCAAGAAGAGATGCGCGAATTGAGGGCATTGCTTATTGAGAAACTGATGCATTTGCTGGAGGACAAGACCTCAGCAGGTGTGAAGGACTATATGGGTACCGAGTATGTTGCCCGCGGTCAGAAGTTTACGGCGGAAAAGCTTGACCAGATAGACTACACTACCGTTCTGCTCAATCATTGGACGACTGACGAGAAACGCAATGACCTGATTCGTCGTTGCATCATGAATTTCCTCGTCAAGTGCAAGGAACTGGATGCCAAGCTGAAGCGCAACCGTTTCAACCTGATGATTGGCGACGAGTTGCCTAACGGTATCATTCAGATGGCTAAAGTGTATATCGCCAAACGTCGTAAGATTCGTGTGGGTGACAAGATGGCAGGTCGCCATGGTAACAAGGGTATTGTTTCCAAGATTGTGCGCGTAGAAGACATGCCGTTCCTGGAGGATGGTACTCCTGTAGATATAGTACTGAACCCGCTGGGCGTACCTTCCCGAATGAACATTGGTCAGATTTTCGAGGCGGTGCTCGGTTGGGCAGGCAAAGAGTTGGGCGTTTCGTTTGCCACTCCTATCTTTGATGGTTGTACCATGGAGGACTTGGACGAGTGGACAGACAAAGCCGGACTGCCTCGTTCGGGAAAGACCTACCTTTACGATGGTGGTACGGGAGAGCGTTTCGACCAACCTGCAACGGTAGGTGTTACTTACTTCATGAAACTTGGTCACATGGTGGACGACAAGATGCACGCCCGTTCTATCGGTCCGTACAGTCTTATCACGCAACAGCCGCTTGGTGGTAAAGCTCAGTTCGGCGGTCAGCGTTTCGGTGAGATGGAGGTTTGGGCACTGGAGGCCTTTGGTGCCGCCCATGTGCTGCAAGAGATTCTGACAGTCAAGTCCGATGACGTTACAGGTCGTGCCCGCACCTATGAGGCAATAGTGAAGGGAGAAAGTTTCCCCACTCCGGGTCTTCCCGAGTCGTTCAATGTGCTCTTGCACGAACTGCAAGGTTTGGCTCTTTCTATCAAGATGGAATAATCGGTTTTCGTTAATCATTAAATGACTGAAAAATGGCTTTTAAACAAGAAAATAAAAAGAACGGCTTCACTCGTGTTTCTATCGGCCTTGCATCGCCTGACGAGATTCTACGTCAGTCCAGCGGCGAGGTGTTGAAGCCGGAAACGATTAACTACCGCACCTATAAGCCTGAACGCGACGGTCTTTTCTGCGAGCGCATCTTTGGTCCTACCAAGGACTATGAGTGCCATTGCGGTAAGTACAAGCGCATCAAGTATAAAGGAATAGTCTGCGAACGTTGCGGCGTGGAGGTTACAGAAAAGAAAGTACGTCGTGAGCGTATGGGTCACATCAAACTGGTAGTGCCTATTTCTCACATCTGGTACCTTCGTTCACTGCCTTCCAAGATGGCTTACTTGTTAGGCATTCCTACCAAGCGTTTGGAATCGGTTATCTATTATGAGAAATATATAGTTATCCGTGCCGGTATTCTTGAGGGACAAGAGTTTGGCAAGGATACGGATAGAGACATTGTAGAGGACCACGTTCTTTTGGACGAGGCGCAGTACCAGGAACTGATGGAACGTCTTCCTGAGGATAATCAGTATTTGGAAGATGACGACCCGCAGAAGTTCATCTGCAAGATGGGTGCCGAGGCCATCTACGACATGTTGGCAGCTCTTGACTTGGATTCGCTTGCAGCCGAACTGCGTCATAAGGCAGACACCGACACCTCTGCACAGCGTAAGGCAGAGGCGCTGAAGCGTCTGCAGGTGGTAGAGGCGTTCCGCGCCTCCAAGGACCGCAACAAGCCCGAATGGATGGTGCTGAAGGTTATCCCTGTCACCCCGCCGGAGTTGCGTCCGCTTGTACCGTTGGATGGTGGTCGTTTCGCCACGTCCGACCTCAACGACCTTTATCGCCGTGTTATCATCCGAAACAACCGTCTGAAGCGACTCATGGAGATTAAGGCTCCAGATGTCATTCTCCGCAACGAGAAGCGTATGCTTCAAGAGGCAGTGGACTCACTATTCGACAACTCGAAGAAGACCACAGCCGTACGTAGTGACGCCAACCGTGCGCTGAAATCACTGTCAGACTCGCTGAAAGGCAAACAAGGCCGCTTCCGTCAGAACCTGTTAGGTAAACGTGTGGACTACTCCGCCCGTTCCGTTATTGTGGTAGGTCCTGAGTTGAAGATGCACGAGTGCGGTCTGCCTAAGGACATGGCTGCCGAACTGTACAAGCCGTTCATTATCCGCAAACTTATCGAGCGCGGTATCGTTAAGACGGTTAAGTCTGCCAAGAAGATTATCGACCGCAAGGACCCAATTGTGTGGGAGATTCTTGAGGGCGTGATGGTCGGACACCCTGTTCTGTTGAACCGTGCCCCGACTTTGCACCGTTTGGGTGTTCAGGCGTTCCAGCCGCGCATGATAGAGGGTAAGGCTATCCAGTTGCACCCGCTGGCATGTACCGCCTTCAACGCCGACTTTGACGGTGACCAGATGGCAGTGCACCTTCCGCTTAGCAACGAGGCTATTCTGGAGGCACAAATCCTCATGCTCGGTTCGCATAACATCCTGAACCCTGCGAATGGTGAGCCTATCACCGTTCCTTCGCAGGATATGGTGCTTGGTTTGTACTATATTACCAAAGAGCGTCCGGGTGCCAAGGGTGAAGGTCTGGTGTTCTATTCTCCCGAAGAGGCGAACATTGCACTTTCTGAAGGCAAAGTGGATATCCATGCCAAGATCAAAGTGCGCATGAACGGGCAGTTGGTCGAGACCACCCCTGGTCGTCTGATGGTGAACGAGTACATCCCCAATGAGGTAGGTTATGTCAATACCGTCCTCAAGAAAGGTGCGCTGCGTGAAGTTATCGGTAAGGTAATCAAGGCCTGCGGTGTAGCCCGTACGGCTATCTTCCTGGACGACATCAAGGACCTTGGCTATACGATGGCATTCAAGGGCGGTTTGTCTTTCGCCCTCAACGATATCATCATCCCAGCAGAGAAAGAGGAGATGATTGCCCAAGGTAACGCCGAGGTGGAGAATATCACCGAGATGTACAATATGGGTGAGATCTCTGACAATGACCGCTACAACCAAGTGGTAGGTGTATGGGGCAAAGTGGATACCGAACTGACGTCTGTTCTTATGAAGCAGATGAAAGAGGCGGACCAAGGCTTCAACGCCGTGTATATGATGATGGATTCCGGCGCCCGTGGTTCGGAAGGACAGATTAAGCAGTTGTCCGGTATCCGTGGTCTGATGGCTAAGCCTCAGAAAGCCGGTACTACCGATGGTCACGCATACATTGAGAACCCGATTCTTTCCAACTTTAAGGAAGGAATGTCTGTGCTGGAGTACTTTATCGGCACGCACGGTGCGCGTAAGGGTTTGACCGATACAGCGCTGAAGACAGCCGATGCCGGTTATCTGACACGTCGTTTGGTGGATGTAAGCCACGATGTGATTATCACCGAGGAAGACTGCGGCACACTGCGTGGTTTGACTGCAACAGAAATCAAGCACGGTGATACTATTGACGAGACGCTGTACGATCGTATCCTTGGCCGTGTAAGTGTGCACGACGTCTATAATCCTGAGACGGGTGAGTTGATTATTCCTGCAGGTGAGGAGATTCGTGAGGCACAGGCGGAGGCTATTATCGCTGCAAACATCGAGTCGGTGGAGATTCGTTCCGTATTGACCTGCGAAGCCAAGCATGGTGTGTGCGCCAAGTGCTATGGTCGTAACCTTGCCACGCGCAGACTGGTACAGAAAGGCGAGGCAGTGGGCGTTGTTGCCGCACAGGCTATCGGTGAGCCGGGTACTCAGTTGACCCTTCGTACGTTCCACTCCGGTGGTGTTGCTGGTAATGCTGCCACCGAGAACTCTTACACCTTGCGTCAAGGCGGGCGTGTCGAGTTGGAGGACCTTCGTACCATAGAGGCAGAGAATGAAGAAGGCGGAAAGGACACTATCGTTGTAAGCCGTCAGACCGAACTTCGTGTTATTGACGAGCGTACAGGTGTGGTGCTCTCTACGTTCAATATTCCCTACGCTTCGAAGCTGTTCGTTGAGTCGGGCAAAGTGTATGATAAGGACACGAAGGTGTGCGAGTGGGATCCATTCAATGCCACCATCGTTATCGAGCATAAAGGTAAGATTAAACTGGAGAACGTTATCGAAGGCCTTACTTGTAAGACCGAGATTGACGACATGACCGGTCTGAAAGATACGCTTATTGTTGAGTCGAAAGACAAGACGAAGATTCCGTCTGCTCTTATTGTGGATAAGAATGGTGATGTGCTGCGTACGTACAACTTGCCGGTAGGCGCTCACTTGGTGCTGTCTGATGGTCAGAAAGTGAAGCCGGGCGACCTGCTTATCAAGATTCCACGTACCTTTGGCAATGCGTCGGATATCACCGGTGGTCTGCCTCGAGTTACCGAATTGTTGGAGGCTCGCAACCCGTCGAACCAGGCTGTTGTGGCAGAGATTGATGGTGTGGTAACCTTCGGTAAGATTAAGCGCGGTAACCACGAGTTGGTACTGACAAACGACAAGTTGGGTGACAGCAAGAACTACCTTATCCCGCTGTCGAAGCAGATCTTGGTTCAAGAGGGTGACTTCGTGCATGCAGGAACTCCGCTGTCGGATGGTGCGATTACTCCGGATGACATCCTTGCCATCAAGGGTCCCACCGCCGTGCAAGAGTACATCGTCAATGAGGTACAGGCAGTTTACCGTCTGCAAGGTGTGAAGATCAATGACAAGCACTTCGAGATTATCGTTCGTCAGATGATGCGTAAGGTACTTATCCTTGACGCGGGAGACACCCGCTTCTTGGAGGGTCAGATGGTGGACAAACTGGACTTCCTTGAGGAGAACGACCGTATATGGGGCAAGAAGAAGATTATGGACGCAGGGGACAGTGATACGCTGAAAGCGGGTCAGATTGTGTCTGCGCGCCGCTTGCACGATGAAAACTCGCTGCTGAAGCGTAAGGATCGCAAGCAAGTGCAGGCAGTGGATGCCCGCTGCGCCACTTCGAGTCAGGTGCTGCAAGGTATCACACGTGCGGCTCTCGGTACGAAGTCGTTTATCTCTGCTGCTTCCTTCCAGGAAACGACCAAGGTACTTAACGAGGCGGCCATTGTGGGTCGCGTCGACTACCTTGAAGGAATGAAGGAGAACGTTATATTTGGTAACCTCATTCCAGCCGGAACGGGCTTGCGTGAGTTCCAGAAGATAACCGTTCACAACAAGCAAGAGTTAGAAGAAATCAAGTCTTCTCACGAGGCAGACAACGAATAATCCGAACAATCCAAACAGGGGCACTCCAAGACGGGGTGCCCCTGTTTGGATTTAGGTGTTTTAATCATTTATTGCGAGATATCGAAATTCTGATATTTCGTTAATTCGACATAAGGTAAGGTGGGAGGGAGTGGGGAGAAGTGAAAAAGGAGAAAAGATAAGGAGGGACTTGCTTATGTCAAAAAAAAGCAGTACCTTTGCGGACAATTTGTACTGACGTGATAACTGATACGGCAACGCTTCAAGACACGAAGATTGAAGATGAGGCAACGCTTCAAGAAGTAAAGACAGAGAATGCTACGGTGGTTCGAGACGCGAAGATAGAGAATGTTTCGGGGATTAGAGAGGCAAGCTTAGGGAAAAGAGTACGTGAAATTTATGCGGACGAGACAGCAGAGCGCATTCCTTTAAAACGCGATCATGCCCTATTGGCATGTTTGTTTGTACACTCGTTTCACCCTCCTGGAGACGAGGAAGATGCCCTGCGCATGTTAATATGCCTGAATCTGCTGAATGCGTATGTGAAGTTGCCTGAGGGTGTGGAGGTGGTGAGTTATGGTTTTATAAAGGGCTACGTTGGGTTGCTTTTCCGGCATATAACGGAAAACGAGGGGGATTTTGGGGGAGTGGCGGTGTATTATGACAGAGCGGAGGACGTAGTATATTTCAGATTGAGGGGAGTTCAGTTGAGTTTTCATCGTGCATTATTCAGCCGCAAATACCGTAACCGCCTGCAATGGCAGCGGGGTCCGATGCAGCATTGGGACGGTATGAGGCTGCAGAATATAGCGGAAGAGTTGTTTGAGTTGGTGTGTCCCGACTTGGCGATGCGTAGTGTAGAGATACCGGAGAGTGTGCGTTGTGAGTTTCTGAAGACACCGGAATGGGAGGAGCCGGCGTTGCTGCCATGGAACAGGAGGGGAGTGATGAAGGCTGGAGTGCAGAGGACAGGGGATGTAATGAAGGCAGGAGTGCAGAGAACAGGAGAGGTGAAGAAGACGGGAATGCAGAGGACAGGGGGAGTGTGTATAGGGGCAGTGCAGTATGACGGTGAAAGACAAGACGGTGCGGAGTCGAGGGAAAGAGAGAGTTGTGAAGCGGTGCGGGGATGGGGTTATGGTTTGAGGACGTTGCGGCATGCTTTGCAGTTTAATATATGGTTTACGCGTTGTTTTTCGCTGTGCCGGATAGAGGACGGGAGTTGCGTGCGTGTTATTTATTATGACGGGAGTAATGCCAAGCAGGTGAATGATTATCTGCGTCAGGACGCTCCGTGGGTGCGTGCGCGAAAAGCCTACACTTTGGTTCCGAAAAGACACTACTACGTGACTCCGCAACTGAGGATACGACTGGTGTCGCCCTCGCGCTATCATCGTCTGTTGGCGCAAAACCACTATCACTTGCGTGGCGGTTTGTGTCGGAACCTGTGTATAACTTACGGGATTGCCCTTTATTTGTCGGAGCGTTTTCCTTCATTGCTGTTTCTGAACACGATGAATTGCAATCGTGAGCGGGTGCGTACGATCTTCTACAATCGAACCAAACTGCAGCGTGTACCGCCAGAGTCGCCAAAACGCAAACTGTGCTCGTGGTTGGTAATGGATAAAAAGCAGGAGTTGCGTGGTTTTGATGTGAGAGAAATACCTGTGTCGTTGTTTTGGGAGTACTTGTCATCGCCGGAGGCGGAGTCGGATTTTCAGGTGGAGTATGGTTCGAGAGGTTGCGGAATAAAGGCGTATAACAGGTTTCATTTGCTGCCGTGTGATTTTCGTTCTATACGTTTAGTGCACAATTACGCTTATGTAGAACGTCAGGATGGGAAGATAGCCGTTTATGCGTTGCGAGACGAGGTGTACCGCTCGGGATTTGTTTATGACCGATTAGAATACGATGCGAAGCATTTTACGAAGTACGGAGTGCGGGGAGAAGAGAGGGAGGTGATCTTTCAATTAAGGCCGTGAGGGGGGAAATGAGGAGTGCAGATTAATTGACAATTCTTTCCTGCGCTACGCTTCTTTACCCACAAGGGGTACGATCGCTTCGCGTGCGGACGATCGCTTCGCGTGCTTATTTCAGCAGAGCCTCAAACGATTGGCAGAGCCGTGGAGGATTGACAATTCTTTCCTCGCAGGCTCGGACGATCGGCAGAGCCGTGGAGAATTATTTAGGGGTATAGCGCCCTGCGGGCTAGTGCAGACGTATGTATTAGGAGTGTAGGAGGGTTTCCTGTGCAGCGATAATCAGAAGCGAAGATAAGAGCGAAGAGTAGGGGAAGGGAGAGTTGTGAAGGGTGTGAAAAGTACGGTTGAAAAGGCGTAAATGGTCGGTTTATGGGGTGCATGAGGTCTTTTTTGGGGGTGAAAGTGCATTTTTTTGCGTTTTTTCTTGGTCATGTCAAAAAAAAGCAGTACCTTTGCAGCCGCTTTCGGAAACAGGCAATGAAAGTCCGAGAGAAAAGTCGTCAGAGACTTGGCGGGATAGCTCAGCTGGTTAGAGCGCATGATTCATAATCATGAGGTCCCCGGTTCAATCCCGGGTCCCGCTACATGAAGGAGAGTACAAAAGTGCTCTCCTTTTTTGTTGTGTGTGGGATGATAATACGTTAGGGTGGCAGCGTTGACGACGCTGCGTTTATTGACAGATGCCGTGGAGATGACAAGGTGATCAAGGGGTGATGATGGGGTGGAGATTGGGAGTGAGAATGTGAATTACCAATGAATTACCTATTGATTATCTATGAATTACATACGAACCACCTACGAATTACCTACGAATCACCTACGAATCACCTACGAATCACCTACGAATTGTCTTAGAATCACCTACAAATCACTAACTTGTGAAAGCAAGGTGGTATGAAGGTGGTATGAAGGTGGAAAGAAGGTGGTATGAAGGTGGTGAGAATGAGGTATGAAGATGGAGAGAAGGTGGTAAGATGATGGAGGAAAGATGGAAAGAAGGAGGTATGAAGGTGGAAAGAAGGAGGTAAGATGATGGAAAGAAAGAGGTAAGTAGATGGGAAGAAGGTGGAAAGATGATGGTATGAAGATGAAGAGAAGAAGGAAAGAAGGAGGAATGAAGATGGAGAGAAGGTGGTATGATGATGGAGGGAAGATGGAAAGAAGAAGGAAAGAAGGAGGTAAGATGATGGGAAGAAGGTGGTATGAAGGTGGAAAGAAGGAGGTAAGATGGTGGAAAGAAGGTGGTAAGTAGATGGTGGAAAGAAGGTGGTAAGTAGATGGGAAGAAGGAGGTAAGATGATGGAGGGAAGATGGAAAGATGATGGTATGAAGATGGAGAGAAGGTGGGAAGGTGGGAAGAAGGGTCTATAGGTCATTTTGCAGGTTTGGGAATGCCTTCATCGCTTGATATCCAATGGCTGAGATGCAATTGAAACGTTTCAACGTTAAAATCGACGTTAAAAATGTGTCTATAGGTCAAATTGCAGGCTGAAAACTTGCGCAATCCCAGTAAATATTGTACCTGTGCAGCATTGAAACATCCTAAAAATGCTGCATATGAACAAGAAAAAGTGTCCGGTTTGTGGTTCAACGCAAACAAAGAGAAATGGTCAACGAAACGGCGTACAATTGTACAGGTGCAAGGATTGTGGTCATCAATTTCGTGCTTGTCGCGCCATTACGAAAGAGGAATGGTGGGAGGCTTATCTGAATGGCAAACAAACCATCAAAGAATTGTCATTGCGATACAAAGTCAGCCCCTCCTCTGTCAAGCGATTATTGCGCAGCGTAGAATGCGTTTGGCGTCAGCCGGACTTAAGGGGTGCGATGTTTAGTTTGGATTATTACTTGCCATATTTGTTTACTTATCAATTAACGGAATGCGCCGGCATGCCAAATACGAATAACAAAATCGAGGGAACATTCACGGAGTTAAAGAAGAACCTCAATAATCACAGCGGTATGACTATCCAAAACCGTGTACGCTTTATAAGCAGTTTCTTCTCCAACCGTTTGTGAGGTGACGCATGCCTCCTATGCGGCTTCCCCGCCGCATAGGAGACATGGCTGGACATCCATACCATCTAGACAACTTTTCTTCCAGCCTGCAAAATGACCTATACGCCGGAAGAAGGTGGGAAGAAGATGTCAGGAGGGGGTGTGAGGCAAGAAAAAAGGCACACATTGCTGCGTGCCTTTTTGGGGAATAAATGAGTCTTTACAAGAGTGAAAAGAATAGAATCAAACTTTATTCCTGTAAAGAAACGATCTTTACTTGCGGATGAAATTAAGGGCTTTTGCGGAGATGCGAGTGGCTTTAGCCTTGCGCTCTTCGACAGCCATGGCGCCGCGTTTTTTCAAGAGGGGAGCCTTAGCAGCCACAGTGGCTCTTGCAGCCGGAGTGGTGAAGTCAGTAGAGATGATGTCAGAGTTGAATACACCATCCTTAACACCTTGTGCGATAAATGTATAAGTTGTTGCCGGTGCAATGCTATCCAGATGAATGTAAATATCCCCGTCCATAGCTAAATCGTCGTAAGTCAAATTATAGCCATATTGAGCATACATGCTGATTTGATAGTCAACGTAGTCAATATATTCAGCCCAAAAAGCATCAACAGATTTGTAGTAGGTGTTGAGGGTGTCTTTATCCATTAATGTAGCAAAGTATAATGCGTTATCAATAGATGGCGTGAAGAATACAGCGGTATCATTGAAACTAACAGAGAACGAAAGGTCGACTTTCTGAACTTGAAGTGTGTTGAAGTTAGTTTTAGCAAGTGAGCCAATAAGTTCTTTTTTAGTGGTGTCAACTTGGAAAGCAATTGCGTAGTAAACAGTGTCCGGTTGCAATTGAGAGAAAGCATAGGAATCTACGCCTTTGGAGAATTCAATTGAGTCATAAGACATGGTATAGCCATTCTTATTGTAGTACTCAATCATTTCATCCCAGTAATTGTAGAAATAATCTTTCACGAACTCAGCATCCGAAGCATACTCAGCAAAGTAGTTCGCCTTAACGAGGTCGAAGTAATAGAGAACGTCATTGTTGGAGGGGGTAACCTTGACTTTAGCAGAGTTTTGGGTGATGTCAGACACCTCGATGTTGAAGGTAACGTCCTTGGTTCCCGGTTTGTTCTTGTCGCAAGCGGTGAACGCGAAGGCGAGTACCGCAGCAGAGAGAATTAAAAAGTACTTTTTCATAACTTAAAATAATAAAATGAATAATTGTCTATATAAACATTGATTTGCGCAAAATGTTGCGAAATCGGATGCAAAGGTACTGCTTTTTTTGGAAATAGCCAAATTTTTGTGACTTTTTTTGTAAAAAAAGTGTGTTTTGCTTGCATAATTCAGAAAAAAGCAGTAACTTTGCGCGGTAAAAGTGTGAGTAAATGGACAAGATACGCAATTTTTGCATCATAGCACATATAGACCATGGCAAGTCCACGTTGGCGGACCGTATGCTTGAGATGACGCATACGGTTGATCCTCGTGAGATGGAGAATCAGGTGTTGGACGACATGGATTTGGAGAAAGAGCGCGGCATAACGATAAAGAGTCATGCCATCCAGATGGATTGGAAGGGTTATACGCTGAACTTGATAGACACTCCGGGTCACGTGGATTTCTCGTACGAAGTGAGCAGGAGTATAGCGGCGTGTGAAGGCGCGTTGCTGGTGGTGGATGCGAGTCAGGGCGTGCAGGCACAGACAATCAGTAACCTGTATATGGCCTTGGAGCATGACTTGGAGATTATTCCTGTCATGAACAAGTGCGACATGGAGAGTGCCATGCCGGACATGGTGGAAGACGAGATCGTGGAGTTGCTGGGTTGCAAACGCGAGGAAATACTGCGTGTATCCGCGAAGACGGGCATGGGTGTAGAGGAAGTGCTGGACGCTATAGTGGAACGTGTCCCCGCTCCGCAGGGAGACCCCAATGCGCCATTGCAGGCACTGATTTTCGACTCGGTGTTCAACTCGTTCCGCGGCATCATAGCCTACTTCAAGGTAGTGAACGGGACCATGCGCCAAGGAGACATGGTGAAGTTCTTCAATACGGGGAAAGAGTACGATGCAGACGAGATAGGCGTGCTGAAAATGGACATGCAGCCCATGCGTGAGTTGGGTGCGGGCAATGTGGGATATATTATCTCGGGCATCAAGACAAGTACGGAGGTGAAGGTGGGTGACACTATTACCCATGTGTCGCGCCCGTGCGAGAAAGCCATTGAGGGCTTTGAGGAAGTGAAACCTATGGTGTTTGCGGGAGTGTATCCGATAGAGACCGAGGATTTTGAGAACCTGCGTGCGTCATTGGAGAAACTGCAACTGAACGATGCATCGCTGACATTCACACCGGAGAGTTCGGTGGCACTGGGGTTCGGTTTCCGTTGCGGCTTCTTGGGACTGCTGCATATGGAGATAGTGCAGGAGCGTCTGGACCGAGAGTTCAATATGGACGTGATCACCACGGTGCCGAACGTGAGTTACCGTGTGTTTACCAAGGACGGCGTGATGCATGAGGTGCACAATCCTGCGGGCATGCCGGACCCGGTGTCCATAGAGCATATAGAGGAACCCTATATCCGTGCCAGTATCATCACCACGACCACGTATATCGGTCCTATTATGACCTTATGTCTGGATAAACGAGGTGAATTGGTGAAGCAGGAATATATATCCGGCAACCGTGTGGAAATATACTTCGACCTGCCGTTGGGTGAGATAGTAATTGATTTCTACGACAAACTGAAGTCCATCTCGAAGGGGTACGCATCGTTTGACTACCATCAGTCGGGTTTCCGCGAGTCGGACTTGGTGAAATTGGATATTCTGCTTAACGGGGAGCAGGTGGACGCGTTGAGTACGCTGACCCACCGGTCAAACGCCGTGGATTTTGGCCGGCGCATGTGCGAGAAGCTGAAAGAGTTGCTGCCTCGCCAGCAGTTTGACATTGCCATTCAGGCTGCCATCGGAGCCAAGATTATCGCACGCGAGACGGTGAAACAGGTGCGTAAGGATGTGTTGGCGAAATGTTACGGTGGCGATGTGAGCCGCAAGCGCAAGTTGCTTGAGAAGCAGAAACGGGGCAAGAAGCGTATGAAACAAATCGGCAATGTGGAGGTACCGCAAAAAGCGTTCCTCGCCGTGCTGAAATTAGACTAATGAGTGGATATGAATATTATTGAAACAGAGATACAAGGACTGTATGTGATAGAACCGCGCGTGTTCAACGATGCGAGGGGCTATTTCTTCGAGAGTTTCTCGCAGCGCGAGTTTGACGCGAAGATGGCTCCGCTTATCGGGCGTAAAATCGTGTTTGTGCAGGACAACGAAAGAATGTCATCGTACGGTGTGATGCGGGGTCTGCACTACCAGCGTGCGCCGTTCACGCAGGCTAAACTGGTGCGTTGCGTGCGCGGCAAAGTATTGGACGTGGCGGTGGACATACGTAAAGGTTCGCCTACTTTCGGCAAACATGTGGCGGTGGAGTTGTCGGAGGATAACCATATGCAGTTCTTCATAGACAAAGGTTTCGCGCACGGCTTTGCTGTGTTGAGTGAAACGGCTGTCTTTCAGTACAAGTGCGATGAATTCTATCACCCGGAGTCGGATGCGGGAATCAGTATAGCCGACCCCTCGTTGGGTATAGACTGGAGGTTGCCGGTAGAGAAGGCTGTCTTGAGTCCGAAAGACACGCAACATCCGTTATTGAACCAAATAACACCATGGGAACCATGAAGACCGAAGAGACCAATGACATCAACTCCTTCCGTTTGAACGGAGCGAAAGAACTGCCGATGAACCTGTTTGGTGAGGCGCTGGACGAGTGTGCCGAGGAGGCGGAAAAGACCAATAGTGAGGTCCTGGAGAACTATTTTATCAACATTGAGACCACCCACATCATGAAGATGGATGTGGAGCGTCAGGAGTTGGAGAACCGTCCTACGCTGCTTATTATGGCAGGTCCGAACGGTTCGGGCAAGACGACCATTATGACGCACCTTGCCAAGCATGGTTGGCTGAAAGGCATGGTGTATCAGAACCAAGATTTTATCGCGCAGAACCTGTATGGCGGATGGAACGATGAGAGTGCCATCCGTAAGTCTGCCATTTATTGCGAGGAGGAGCGTGAGGCGTGTCTGCGCGAGATGAAATCCATCGCCTTCGAAACCGTCAGCGGATTGAACAAACTGGATTATATCAAACGTGCAAAGGCGGCGGGCTACCACGTCATTTATATTTATATCAGTACGTACTCTCCTACGGTTCAGGCGAGCAGGGTGGCGATACGCGTAATGAAGGGCGGACACAGTATTCCGCTGAAAACTATTATATCACGCTATATGGAGTCATTGCTGAACAGCCGCGCGTTGGTGCGTGTGGCGGATGTGAGTTATATATATGACAACTCGCTGCACAACTCCGCTCCGCAACTGCTCATGACTTTCCATAGCGGCAAACTGACCGAACAGCATGTGGACAAACTGCCCAGATGGGCACAGTCAATATTGGAATAAACATGTCAAAAATACAGAAGTATATGAAATATTCTAAACTTTTTCTCCTTTGTGCGACAGTTGCACTGGGCATGAGCAGTTGTATGACACGTATTATTACCACGGCAGTGGCCCCCGAACCGGGCACCGTGGTGTATCAACAGCCGGCGACGAGGGTCGTTTATGGCAGTACGTATGTGCAACACCCGGTCACCACAACAACGGTTGTCAAGTCGTCGCCAACAAAAACCACTACTACTGTGGTAAAAGTCACTCCGCTGGGCGAAGATGTCAGTTTCTTCCTTGACCTCCGTGCCGTGGGGGCTGCGTTTGCCGAGTCCAACTCGCTGGAAGAGTTCGAGATGTTGCTCAACTCGTCCACGTATATGCTGTCTTCGTTGGACCTGAACCGTGACGGGTATGTAGACTATCTGCGTGTGGTAGAGGCGGTCAATGGATACAACCATGTGATTGTTATTCAGGCGGTCTTGGCGCAGAATATTTTCCAGGACGTAGCAACTCTGACCGCAGAGATGAACTACCAGACGCCGTATGTGCAGATTATCGGTTCGCCGTATGTGTATGGTCCTAACTACTATGTGCGTCCCGTTTTTGTACGCACTCCGCCCATCTATACCCGCTGGAGGGCATATAATTACAACCCTTGGCGTTCGCCGTATTATTGGGACTACTATCCCCACTATTACCATCGTCCCGCTCCTGTTTACCTGAGTCACTATCAGGCGTATGTGACGACTTTCCTTGTGAATAACAAGTACTGCAACCACTGTGAGTACGATGAGCGTGTTCATTATACCGACTATTCGCGCAGTGCGCAAGGTCTGACCCGGGTGGACTACGAGACGCGCCACCCCGAGCAGTCTTTCTCACGCCGTGTGTCGGCTGCCGCCAGTTCTTCGGGTGAGAGTCGCACGGCAAGCATTACGAATGCGCGTGACTTGCAGCAACGCGTAGCAGCCAACACCACCACGACAACGACTTCCCGTTCCGCTAATACTACTTCGCAAGGTACATCCCGTACGGCTACCACAGCAAGCAGTTCAAGCAGTTCAAGAGGTTCAAACGGTTCGAATAGTTCGAGCACATCCCGTTCTGCCAATTCGACCTCGCAGGGCACGTCCCGCACGGCTACCACAGCAAGTAGTTCAAGCAGTTCAAGAGGTTCAAACGGTTCGAATAGTTCAAGCACATCCCGTTCTGCTAACACCACCTCGCAGGGCACGTCCCGCACCACAACAACTACAAGCGGATCGAGCAATACGAGCAGTTCGAAAGGCACGAGCCATACCCGCTCAGTAACCCCGGCCTCTACGACTACAACTTCGCGCGTCAGCACCAACGGATCATCGCGTACCACCAGCCGGACAGTGAACACCGACGGATCGTCTTCTACTACACGCCGTGGCGCTTCCTCCACTTCGACAGGCACGTCCCGTACGGCAAGCACAACGAACAGTTCGACATCTTCCCGTACATCAACCGGTTCCTCCCGCTCATCGGGCACAACCAATACACGCAGATAAGAACAAATAAAATCTATACAGAATGAAAATACTTGTTACAGGTGGAGCCGGATTTATCGGCTCACACACCCTGATTGAACTTTACAAAGCAGGTCACACCGCAGTAGTGGTGGACAATCTCAGTAATTCTAACCCCGAGGCACTTCGCCGTGTGGCAGAAATCATTGGCGTGGACTCTATTCCTTTCTATGAGGTGGATATTCGCGACAGAGTCGGACTGGAGAAAGTGTTTGCTGAACATCGTTTTGACGCATGTATCCATTTCGCCGGACTGAAGGCGGTGGGCGAGAGCGTGGAAAAACCGCTTGAGTACTACGAGAACAACATGAACGGCACTTTCGTCCTGATTGACGTAATGCGCAAACATGGCTGTAAGAACATTATTTTCTCTTCCAGCGCAACGGTGTATGGCGATCCGGCTATCATTCCCATCACAGAAGCATGCCCGAAAGGTCATTGCACCAACCCTTACGGCCAGACCAAGAGCATGCTGGAGGAAGTGCTGATGGACGTACAGAAAGCCGACAAGGAATGGAACGTTGTCCTCTTACGCTATTTCAATCCCATCGGTGCGCACGAGAGCGGCCGTATAGGTGAGGACCCCAATGGTATTCCCAACAACCTCATGCCATATATCACGCAAGTAGCTGTCGGCAAGCGCAAGGAGTTGGGTGTGTTCGGCAATGACTATGATACCCACGACGGCACCGGTGTACGCGACTATATCCATGTGGTGGACTTGGCTGCGGCTCATGTATGCGCACTGAAGGCCATTGAGCGCAAGTGTGGTATAGGCATCTACAATATCGGTACCGGTCACGGCTACAGCGTGCTGGACGTGGTGAAAGCGTTTGTCAAGGTGAATGGAGTGGACGTGCCGTATAGCATCAAACCCCGACGCGCAGGCGATATTGCCACCTGCTACTGCGACCCCGCCAAGGCAAAGGCAGAATTGGGTTGGGAGGCTCGTTTCGGTATTGAGGAGATGTGCCGCGACTCGTGGAACTGGCAGCGTCAGAACCCCAACGGTTACCGCGGTTGAGGTACGCCGTCAGGGAAGAGTTCGTTCTCGAAGATTTCTTTTTTTACTACTCTATAGTGCGGGTGGTACGCCTGGCGGTAAGCCTCGCTGTGCCGCACCGCACGATTTGTTTTGGCGGCTTCTGCCAGTTGTCCCATCACCGAGTCGGGGTCAAGCGTTCTTAGGCGTTCCTTGCCGATAGACGATAGTATGTCTGACCACTCCTGCTCCCATGTCTTGTCGGTCGGGTTGGGATTGTCTGCGCTCCTAAGAAAAGCGTCCAACAACTGCTCCTCTGTTAGCAGCCCCTCGTTTACACACCGCAGATAGACGCGCATGTACCGTCCCTCTGCCCCCGTTGACTCGTAATAGGGGTTGACTACGCTATCCTCCGCCGCAATGGCAAGTTCCTCCATCAAGTAGGCTCTCACCCAAGCCGTGTCCGTTATCATATGCCCGGGACCGAAATGGTCTTGGAAAAAGGTCTTGTACACGTCTTGCACTGTGGCGGCGGGGTAGGTATCCAATAACTGTTGCACGGCGTGGTTGCCGTTATGTCCTGCGCACGCCGTGAATAGTAGCGTCAGTAGCAGTATTCCTGTTTTTCTCATGTCCTTGTTTGTTTTTGCCTGCAAAGGTACAAAAAAAAACTGACTCCTGCAAGGGCAACCTCGATTTGTGAAGTGATAATTCGTGAATTTGTAATATTTTATATCATTTTCTGCTCTTTTATGCAGAAATATTTGGTCAATTCAAAAAAAAGTATTAACTTTGCAGCGCGAAGAAACAAATAAAACACTATGCCAGAGATAAGTCGCTTTTATGGAATCGTGATAACGATGTGTAATTCGGAGCATAACCCTCCGCATTTTCACATTCGTTACAACGACTATCGCGCCACTATGGACATCAACACCGGCGAGTTAAACGGAAATCTGCCGCGCAGAGTGGTGAACATGGTGTATGAGTGGTACGATCAAAACAAAGAAGAGCTCAAACAAAACTGGCTTCGCATGGAGAAAGGCGAAGAGATTATTAGTATTAAACCGCTTGAGTGATATGGAACTGGTTTGGATAACTAACGCCAAGTATTTGGGCGAGTATCGTTTGGAACTGACGTTCTCGAACGGTAAGGTAAAGGTGTTCGACGCAAAGGATTACATTGCGTCCCATCCGCTTTTTGCTGCGCTGAAGGACCAAAACACGTTCAGCAAGTTTGAACTGGACGGATGGACCGTAAGCTGGCTGAACGGCAAGTTGGATATCGCTCCCGAGTACTTGTTGCAGGCATAATGCCAGACTTAACTCGTAACCTCGCGGCATCCCGCCGCACAAGATAACCCCGCGCTCAGCGGAGCGCACTACATACTGAATTAAAGCGTTATTAGCTCAACTTGGATTTTGAAATCTGGACAATTTCAAAGACAATTACATTTCAAGTAAAGCTACGTAACGCTCACGCTAACCGGCGTGGGCTTTTGCGTAGAGTTTGAAATGTAAGGTCCGTCCAGAACCTCAAAATCCAAATGAAGCGAACAAAAGTCCGCGCTTTGATTTGTGTATATACCAATCCCTGAAGGTGTAAGAAGGGACTTAAAACAATATCATGTATGAAAAAGAACGCTGGAACAACGTTCCCTTTAGATTCAAATGCAGACATTTTGCAGATTGATTCTCCCAAGAATAGGGCT
>CAMOMF010000140.1 GCA_946619625.1 uncultured Bacteroidales bacterium | reverse complement strand
TGTGGTGGGTGATGAAGGGACGCGCACTGGCTCCGCCTGCAATCTGCTGCAGGATAGGCGTTTCCACCTCGGTGTAGCCTGCCTTGTCGAACACTTGACGCATGGTGCGGAGAATGGTGGCGCGCTTCAGGAACGTGTCTCTAACGCCATCGTTGACCACCAGGTCCACATAGCGCTGACGATAGCGCTGCTCGGGGTCGTTGAAGCCATCATACGCCACGCCGTCCTTGTACTTGACGATAGGCAGCGGACGCAGACTCTTGGCGAGCACGGTCAACTGCTTGGCGTGGATACTGATCTCGCCCATCTTGGTGCGGAACACAAACCCGCGGATTCCGATAAAGTCGCCGATGTCCAGCAGTTTCTTGAAGACGGTGTTGTACATCTCCGGCTGCTCCTCGGTGTTGATGTCATCACGACTGATATACACCTGAATACGCCCCTTCGAGTCCTGTATCTCCGCAAAACTGGCTTTACCCATGATCCGGCGGCTCATCAAGCGTCCTGCAATGCTGATTTCATCGCCACTGTACCATTTGCCCGCTTCGCGATTTTTCGGAGGCAGCGGATTGCCCTCTGCATCCAATTCCGGGTCCACAAACCGGGCCTTAACATCTGACGAGAAACCGGTTACTACATATTCTGCCGCAGGGTAGGGCTCAATGCCCATGTCGCGCAATGCTTGCAACGATTGTCTGCGAATTTGTTCTTGTTCTGATAGTTCCATTATTATCTTTTTTTATGAATTTACTCAACAAAAACCATGCCGAACCGCTTCTTCGGCACGAACTAAATCTTCCGGCGTGTCAATCCCGATGGTCTGTGTATCGGTTTCGGCTACGCGGATGGTGTATCCCGCCTCTATCCAGCGCAGTTGTTCCAGACTTTCCGCTTTCTCCAATGGAGACTGTGGCAGACGTACAATCTGCTCCAACACGCGCGCATTATACGCGTACATGCCTATGTGTTTGTAATAAGGAGTGCCGCGCCGGATACTCTCGCCGAGCCAATCCTCCTCCTTCACACCCCGCAAATATGGAATCACGGAGCGGGAGAAATACAATGCACGCCCTTCCGCCACCACCACTTTGGGACTATTCGGGTTCTGCAATGCCGCTGTTCCGTCCGCCTGGGTGAAGGCTTTCACTAAGGTGGCAATATCCGTAGGGAAACAACTCTTGAGTAACTCAATCTGCTCGGGCTGAATGAATGGTTCGTCACCTTGAATGTTGATTATCACATCGTTTTCCTGCACGCTTCCACGCACTTTTTCGTATGCTTCAAAGCAGCGGTTGGTGCCGCACGGATGGTCTGTCCGGGTCATTACCGCCTTGCCTCCGAAGGCGTGTACGCAGTCCAGAATACGCTCATCATCCGTGGCTACAACCACCTCTGTTAAGGCTTTCGCTGCCTGCTCATATACGCGCTCTATCACGGTTTTACCGCCCAGTATTGCCAGCGGTTTCCCTGGGAACCGCGTTGAGGCGTACCGCGCAGGAATGATGCCTATGAAGTTTTGTTCACACATTGTCTGCTTCTATTTTTGATAACAAATTATATGCTCCGTTCACCGTGCCTACAGGCGTGATGATGACGCTGCGTTTTTTCTCTGTCGAGCCTTCCCGAACAGGTGTTTCGCGGAACTGACATTTCTGTGGACGCGCCAGCACAAACCGCAGCACCTTGCCAAAGGCTTCGCTCTGATAGTACGGCGAATTGTTGTTTGAGGGGAAATACAGCACCATTCGCCCTTGTTTGAGCACGATTTTTTCTATACCCAAGCGGATACACAGCCACCGCAGACGGACCACTTGCAGCAACTCTTCCCCTTGTTCCGGCAGGGTGCCGAAGCGGTCTATCAACTTGGCTTTGAACTGAGTCAGTGCCTGCTCGTTCTGGATACTATCCAGTTCACGGTACAGCGAGATGCGTTCGGAAATGTTCTCGATATAGTCTTGCGGAAATCCTATTTCCAAATCGCTGTCCAACTGGGAGTCAGTGATGTATGTGGTGGCTTGAGTCGAGTCGGCTTCTTCTTCCGCAAACAGTTCTTGGAACTCGTCTTCTTTCAACTCCAACACCGCTTCTTGCAGGATGCGCTGATAGGTTTCGTAACCCAAGTCGGCGATAAATCCGGACTGCTCCGCACCCAACAGGTTGCCGGCACCTCGGATATCCAAATCCTGCATCGCCAGGTTGAACCCTGAGCCCAAATCGCTGAACGCCTCCAATGCATTCAGGCGCCTGCGGGCTTCGGGAGTGAGCAACTCGCTGGACGGAGCCACCAAATAGCAGTAGGCGCGTCTGTTGCTCCGTCCTACGCGTCCGCGCATCTGGTGCAGGTCACTCAGACCGAAATGGTGCGCCCCGCCGATGATGATGGTGTTCACATTCGGGATATCTACGCCGTTTTCGATAATGCTGGTACTCACCAGGATATCGTAATCGTAATTGATAAAATCCGTGAGAATCTGCTCCACTTCATCCGGTGGCATCTGACCATTGGCGGTCACAATGCGCGCTTCAGGACACAATTTCTGCAACTGATGCGCCACCATTTCCAACGTGGCTACGCGGTTGTGTATGTAGAACACCTGTCCGTTGCGTCCCAGTTCCAACTCTATTGCCTCTTTCAGGATGTCTTGGTCGGCAGGCGTAATCACCTCGGTCTGAATGGGATAGCGGTTCTGCGGAGGCGTGGTCATGATACTCAGGTCCCGCGCTCCCAACAGCGAGAATTGCAGTGTCCGCGGGATGGGAGTGGCGGTCAGTGTGAGCGTATCCACATTCACTTTCAGCGAGCGCAGTTTCTCCTTGGTAGCAACACCGAACTTCTGCTCTTCGTCAATGATGAGCAATCCTAAATCTTTGAAAGTCACGCCCTTGCCAACCAACTTGTGCGTGCCTATAATAACGTCTATCTTACCTGCCGCCAAGTCTGCGAGAATGGCTTGCGTCTCTTTGGCGGTCTTGGCGCGCGAGAGGTATTCAACGCGCACGGGGAACTGTTGGAACCGCTCTTTGAACGAGTTGTAGTGTTGCAACGCCAGCACCGTTGTGGGTACCAGCACCGCCACTTGTTTGCTGTCCGTAACCGCCTTGAATGCGGCACGCATGGCTATCTCTGTCTTGCCAAAACCCACATCGCCGCAAATCAGTCTGTCCATCGGGCGAGGACTCTCCATGTCGCGCTTCAGGTCTATGGTCGCTTTTGCCTGATCCGGAGTGTCTTCGTACAGGAACGACGCCTCCAACTCCTGCTGCATATACGTGTCGGGAGAGTAGGCGAAACCCTGCTCTTTTCTTCGCGCTGCGTACAAGGTAATCAAGTCGCGCGCGATGTCTTTCATCTTCTGTTTGGTGCGTTCCTTGAGCCTTTCCCATTGCCCGCTGCCCAACTTGGAGATGGTCGGTTCGCCACCCTCTTTGCCCTTGTATTTGGCAATCTTGTGCAGACTGTGTACGCTCACAAAAATCATGTCGCCGCCCCGATAGGTCAGTTTGATCATCTCTTGCGGC
>CAMOMF010000139.1 GCA_946619625.1 uncultured Bacteroidales bacterium | reverse complement strand
CTCGACTGCTACAAGGTGGCGCACACCCCGGGTTGTGGAGGTTGGTTCCCGTTGGTAGGCGGCAAGCCCCAGATTGGCTCACAATACGACCATTGGGAGGTTCTCGACAGAGGTCCGCTCTCCGTCACTTTCCGCCTTACCTACGACCACTACCCCTTGGCGGACCTCGACTCGGCGGAAACAAAGGCGTACGTCACCATCACCTGCATGGCGCACCAACCGCTCTGCAAAGCCGAAGTGAGCATCGCCTACCCGGAAGAGTTGGAACTGGGTGCCGGCATTTTCCTACATACTGCCACCTCCAATCCGGACATTCCGCTCTCCGGCTCCCCGCAGTATAGCGTCAAAGCCGGATATGTGGCATATGCCGAGAACGCCGTTGCCGATGCAGGGGACGCCCAGGGACGCAACTACGCCGCTGTGGTAATGCCCCGGATGGACCGCTGCTTCATGGAGGACCACACCCTCATCGCCGTTTCTGAAGAGAAAAACTTCATGACCTACTATTTCGGCGGCGGTTGGTCGCAGTGGCAGTACCCCGAGGACGGAGACTGGTTCTCTGCCGTGGCTGCCCACAGCGCCATGATGCGCGAGCCTTCCACTTGGACTATTGAATAAGAAGGAACAAGACAATACTTATGGCAAAAATCATTTCAATTGCTAACCAAAAAGGCGGCGTGGGCAAAACTACGACCGCCATCAACCTGTCCGCAGGATTGGCGGCAGAGGGCAAGCACGTACTGCTCATCGATGCAGACCCGCAGGCAAACGCCTCGTCAGGTCTCGGTATCGATATACGGGCACTGGAACGTACGATTTACGAGTGCCTGGTATCAGGCACAGACCCGAACCCAGCCATACTGAAAACAGACGTAAAGAACCTCGACCTCATCCCCTCTCATATCGACTTGGTAGGGGCAGAAATCGAAATGCTGCAGATGGAAAGCCGTGAGACGGTACTGAAGCGCGTGATCGGTCGCATAGAGGATGTATATGACTATATTATCATCGACTGTTCTCCGTCCCTGGGACTTATCACGGTAAACGCACTGACAGCGTCCGACTCGGTGATCATCCCGGTGCAGGCTGAGTTCTTTGCACTGGAAGGAATTGCCAAACTGCTCAACACCATCAAAATCATCAAGTCCGGGCTCAATCCGAACCTGAAGATTGAGGGGTTCCTCGTTACCATGTACTCCGCCCAATTGCGTCTGTCGCAGCAAGTCTATCAGGAGGTCAAACGCCACTTCGGACCACTGGTCTTCGACACCGTCATTGCACGCAACGTACGTCTTTCCGAAGCCCCCTCACACGGTCTATCGGTGCTGGACTACGACCCCGCCAGCAAGGGTGCACGCAACTACCGTCAACTGGCACGGGAAATCATTAAAAAGAACAAAGGACAATGATCAAGAAAACAGGACTCGGCCGGGGGCTGGACGCACTCATCGACACCTCGCATATTGAGACCAGCAACGCCTCATCCATCAACGAGGTGGAGATTTCGAAAATAGTCGCCAACCCCAACCAACCACGCCACACCTTCGATGCGGAGGCATTGGAGGAACTCGCCGCCAGCATTCGCGAACATGGCGTTATTTCACCCATCACCGTTAGAAAGAACGATGACGGCACATACATGATTATTGCAGGCGAACGCCGTTGGCGCGCCAGCAAGATGGCGGGGCTGAAAACCATTCCCGCCTACGTCCGCACCGCCAAGGACGAGGAGGTCATGGAGTGGGCATTGGTGGAGAACATCCAGAGGGAGAACCTCGACGCCATTGAAATATCCCTTGCCTACCAGCGCCTGATGGAGGAGAACCACCTTACGCAGGAACAACTGTCCGAACGGGTGGGAAAGAAACGCGCCACCGTGGCAAACTACCTGCGTCTGCTCAAACTGCCTGCAGAGATACAGATGGGCATACAGCGCAAACAGATTGAGATGGGGCACGCACGCGCTATCCTCGCCGCCAAATCCACCGAGGAGCAGTTGGCGCTATACAAACGTATCCTCGCCAAAGGTCTGTCCGTGCGCCAGGTGGAGGAGTTGGCAGCCAAGGCGAACGAAACACCGCAGGACAAGCAGCAGACAAACGCCGAACAGTTGGCAAAATATCAAGGGCAAGCCAAGTCCATCGAACGTCTGTTAGGGACGCCCTGCAAAATAAGCAGCGGAGCCAAAGGAAAAGGCAAATTAGTCATCTCTTTCGACTCGGAAGAAACACTCCAGGCGATACTGAGCCATATCAAATAATTGAAGCGACTACTTTTCATATTGTTCTTCACCGGTGCGCTCGGTATCACTCTGGCACAACAACCGGCTCCCCGCACGGCGGGAGACACCTTGCCTGTGGCGTCCCAAAGCGATGCCCGGTCTGTGGCAGTAATGGATACCACCGTGGCACTCACCCATCGTGACAGTGTCCGCCTGTACTGGAAGCCCGATGCTATGCGGGCGGTCTGGATGGGGGCGATTATCCCCGGCTACGGGCAGATATACAACCGCTCGTACTGGAAACTGCCCGTCGTGTACGGTGCTTTCTTCGGCTGTGCCTATGCGATTACATGGACGCAAGGCATGTACAATGACTACAAGACTGCCTACCGTGACATCCTTACCGATGGCACAAACGGCACACGGGAGGACAGCCCCGACAAATCGTACATTGCCATCCTGCCTGAGGGGTACACCATCTCCCGAGTGGGCGGGTTCGACACATGGACGAACACCCTCAAGAACCGACAGAGTCAGTACCGGCGGTACCGCGACCTCTCCATCGTGGCTGCAGTGGCGGTATATGCCTTGTCGCTTATTGATGCTTACGTTGATGCGCAACTCTTCGACTACGACATCAGTGACGACCTGAGTTTGCAGGTCGATCCCGCCTTGTACCACGACCAGTACGGTACATCAGGCGAACTACATTTAGCATTCCGATTCTAATGAAACACCTTTTACTAAACATACTTTTCCTGTTCTCTGTGGGTGCAACCGCCCAAGTAGTGCCCGACACGGTACATGATGCCGTGGACTCGACGGAGATGGTGATGCTGGACGACCTCATCGAGCAGGTGGATGCCGAAGACTCGCTCCAAGCCACCCATTATTATCAACTGACCGACCTGGATTGCCGGCTCATGGACTGGGCGATGGAGTGGCTTGACACAACTGCCTGCGAGGCGGCGACACAGCCTATTGTTCTCTCCGAAGCCGAAGTGCGTGCCAAACTGGCGGCGCTGCCCTGTATCATCGAGATGCCCTACAACACAGTCATTCGCCGATATATTGACATGTACTTGGGACGCCCGCGGCAGATGGCGGCTCTCAAGCGCCTGAGCGAATACTATTTTCCCTATTTCGAGAACCAACTGGCACTATACGGCATACCGCAGGAACTGAAATACCTGGCGGTCATCGAGTCTGCCCTTAATGCCAAGATCTACTCCCGCGTAGGAGCCGCCGGATTATGGCAGTTCATGCCCTCCACGGGCAAACATTACGGTCTGGAGGTGAACTCCCTGATTGACGAGCGTCTGGACCCATACAAATCCACGGTGGCGGCATGCAAGATGTTGCGCTCTTTGTTCCGCGTGTACGGCGACTGGAACCTCGCCATTGCATCTTATAACTGCGGACCCGGCAATGTCAAT
>CAMOMF010000138.1 GCA_946619625.1 uncultured Bacteroidales bacterium | reverse complement strand
TATTTTATTCTTCCTCGGGCTTTTCGAGTGACCAGCGGAAACCGGCATACACTTTCCATCCGGCAACGGGACCCCATACCATGGACGCGTCGAAGTCGGCTCCGTGGGGGCGGTTGGCACCGATGATGGGGTTCTGCTGACGGAAATTGGTCATGTTCTCTGCGCCCACGTACACCGAGCAGGTGCGGAAATACTTGGTAATCTGCGCCATCAGTTGCGGGTACCATTTGTAATAAACACATCCGTCTTTGCCGAGGTAATACTGGTCGCTGGACGCCACTATACTGCGGAAAGCATCGGAATACTGGTACAGTGCATCCGGCATGCGCCCTCCGCCATTGAACTGCACGGTGGCGTCGAACTGCCATTTCTTGAGCGGCGTTTGGTAGGAGGTGGTGATGATACCCTTGAAGAGGTTGGTGAGCGGTTTTCGTTGCAGGATAAAATCGTTTGCCGCCCGGTTAAGCGTAGTCTGCTCCACATCGTTCCAACGGAAAGCGGCGGTCCATGTCCATCCGCGCAGCACCTCCATGCTTGCCTCCACTTGCGCGCAATGGGCAAAGGAGCGCCTGCCAGGGAGATCAGTCAGATTGTAGATATAGGTGTAGCTCGGACTATAATCCAAATCCACTATCAGTGTGTTGAGAAAATGGGTGTAATAGTACTCGGCGGAGAGTTGCAGTTCGCGCGAGCCGATGGGTACATAGAACGTGGTGCTGATGCCGGTGTTCACCACTTTTTCCTGCTTCAGACCTTGCATCATTGCGGCGAACAACATGCGCGAGGAGGGCAACAAGGATGCGTTGTCCGCCAAGATCTTGGGTGAGCGGTATCCCATACCGGCACTTGCCCGGATAGTCCACCACGCAAAGGGCGTGTATCGTACGTTCATTCGCGGTGTGAAGAAGAAACCGTACCAGTTGGACCAGTCGGCACGAATACCTGCAACAAGCGACAGTATGTCCGCGTACTTGAAACTATACTCGGCAAAAATACCGGGGGTCAGTTCCTGCGTTATGCTGCGAGACCAATCCCAGTAGGACCGTACGGGGTTGCCCCCGGAACCCATTACGGCGAAAATATTCCCGGAAATAGAGTCGGTATATCTGTCGTAGTTCAGGGACAGGCCTGCGCTGAGGCGGTGGTCGTTGTCAATCAGTCCGGGCCCCTCGAAATTGCCCTGGTAGATGGCGTTCATATAGGCGTTGACCTGCGATTCTTTCCAGTCGCGTGTCCATGGGGTCCCACCGTAGTGGTTGTCCAGGTTGTGGTAACTGGCAGCGGTGATGATTGCTACGGACGAGCCGGACTCTTCGTCGAACACATAGCCGTTCTTCAGGAATCCCTCCACCCGCCAAGTGCGGAGGTTGATGAGATAAGGAGGTAGGGCGTTCGGGTCGGACGGGTCGTACGCTTTCATCAACTGCCCCCCCAAGCGCTTGTCGTACAGTCCGCGCACAAAAGCCTGGAAAGTGTAGTTGCCCTGTTTGTAGAACCAGCGGTTCAGCAGGTTGGCGTTCTGTGTTTTAGGCATATCCACAAACGAGTCGTGGTTGCCGTCCATGGCAAGGAACCCCTGGTGGTAGTGCGCCAAGACGCCGGTGTACAGCGAGCGGTGTTCCCGCCCCGTCTCGTCACGAAGCAACTGCCATCCGCCCATCACGTTCGCCTCGGCATGCAGTTCGCTGTTCAGCATCACATTGACGGCGATGGGGTCCTGCGTCTGCGGTTTGAGGAACTCCACATTAATCTGACCGGTCATCGCTTCGTAGCCGTTGATGACCGATGCTGTTCCCTTGCTGACCTGGATGGAACTCATCCACGGTCCGGGGATATAGTCTATTCCGAAGTTCTGCGCCAGTCCTCTCACTCCGGGGGTGTTCTCCTGAAGCAGTTGGACGTACGTGCCTGACAGCCCGAGCAGACGTATCGTTTTGGCACCGGTGGCAGCGTCGGTGTATGCCACATCCACCGAGGCGTTCGTCTCGAAGGCTTCGCTGAGGTTGCAACATGCGGCTTTGCATAGCTCTTCGGTGCCGAGGGTCTCCGTATCGAAAGCGGAGGTGCGGCTGCGCAGGACACCTAATTTGCGCTCCTGAATGACCACCTCGTCCAAAACCGCCTCTTCTACCAGCACAATGGTCAGGGGCTTGCGGTTCTCTACGATGACGGTGTCGTTGTGGAACCCGACAAAACTGACGACCAACAGGTTAGAGCGTTTGTCCGGCATCAGTTGGAACGTACCGTCAAGGTCGGTGGCTACGCCGCGTTGGGTGCCCGCCCAATACACGCTGGCACCGGTCAGAGGCTCGCCTTTGTCATCAAGCACAACGCCACTAATCTGGCTCCAAACGGGCAGAGTCAGAAGGATTAAGAATAATGTGACGAACAGTTTTTTCATTGTTGTTTCTATAGCGGGGTAAGTAGGTCTCAGTGCCTGCGATATTATTAACAATTGGGTTCCTTTTGGTACTCCAAGGGACGCAGTAACGTTTGACGGTGCAAAGTTACTGCTTTTTTTTGATATATGCAAATACTTTTCGTAAAAATACCCACTTTTCGCGAGTTTTTGTTTTTACTCCCGCTCCCCATTTTATGGTAGGAAGTGAACAACATATCTAACTCGGGGTGGCAGCGTTGGCAACGCTGCGTTTATTAACGGATGCCCAGAAGAAGGTATGGAGGGAGTAAGCAGGCTGTAAGCAAAATGTTAAACAAAGTACCATGGGACAAAGTACCAAGTACCATGGAACAAGCGCCCTGAGGGCTAACAAAGAGAAAGTAACAAAGAGCGCAGAACTTGAGGGTGTAGAGTTGCTGGTCAGACTTTGCGGATTTGGACGAAGAAAGTGGTGCCTTTGGAAGAGGTGGTGAAGCGCAGGGAGCCGCCGCCACCCTCAACGATATTTTTCGAGATGGCGAGTCCCAATCCGGCTCCGGTAGATTTGGTGGTGAAGTTGGGCATGAAAATCTTGTCCTGTATGTCGGCAGGAATGCCGCCGCCGTTGTCAGAGACGGATATTTCCAGCGAATCCGGCAGTTCCTTGAGCATGACAATGATGTCGCCGCCGGGTTTGTCCTCTATCGCCTGCAGTGCGTTCTTGATGAGGTTGTTGAACACTTGCCCAATCTGCGCGCCGTCGGCGATGCCAAAAACGCCCTGTTCCGCCCCCACATAACGAATGGGCACATGTTCGGTGTTGTTTCGGAAGAGGGTGATGACCGTGTATAGTTTTTCGGCGATATCCACTTCTTCGGGCGCCACTTCCGGCAGTTTGGCGAACGAGGAGAACGAAGAGGCGATGCGGCTGAGGTTGTCAATCTGCCCGATGAGCATGTCAGTAGAGTGGTCGAAGAACCCGTCAAAGCGTGCGTCCTGCGCGTTTTTGAGGCGCTGCATCTGCTGGATGGACAGTTTCATGGGGGTGAGGGGATTGTTGATTTCGTGTGCAATCTGCCGTGCCATAGTCCGCCATGCCCCCTCGCGCTCGGAACGTGCGAGCCGCTCGGCGGAGTCGTCCAACTCATCGACCATTTCGTTGTACCGTTCCACCAGTTTGCCAATCTCGTCCTTCTTGTTGTACTCCAAGTGCGCGTTTTTGCGTCCAATCTTCAGTTTCATCAGGTTGTCGAACAGCGTGTTAAGTGGACGTGTGATGGTGCGGGACAGTGCAAAAGACAGCAGTACAGAGATGAGCACCGTGAGCAGGTAGTATGGTAGCATGCGCGCCATGAAATCGTCCAACTCGGCGCGAATACGGTCGGAGCTGATATAAGATGGCACAGCAATATATCCGATGGTGACGTAACTGCCGTTTTGCAGTTCCACGTAGGCGCAGAGGTAGTCCATTTCTCCGAGCCGCTCCTGATAGACGGTGTCCACCCGCTCGGAGAAAAACGGTTCGGGCAACATGTGTGTGGAGATGAGGCCGTTGTCGAAGATGGCGGGAGAGGAACTGCCCACCAGATTACCGTTGAGGTCATATACGTTGATGTCGGTCTCGTAGGGGTAACACAGGTCCCGCAGGTCGATATTCACTGCGATGTCCGAGAGGGAGAGGCGGTAGTAGTAGATGTCCTGGATGTTTTTCTGTATGTAGTGCGCTTTTTGCAGCAGTTCGGATTTCTGGCGCTTGTTGTAGGCACTTTGTGTGAAGCGGATGGAGACGAAGAACACGTACAGATAACTGAGCAACAGGAGTGCGACCATGCTGTAGGCAAACCTGCGTGAGAGCGGCATGTTACCCCAGCCGTGGCTGCGCACCAAACCGATTATTCCCCATGCGAGCAGGGCAAGGAACAGGGCGACACTGAGCCACAAGTAGATGTGCAGACGTTGCGAAGAGGGATTGTCGGAAAGGACGTTGCTGTAGGAAAAACTCTCGGCAAGCGGAGTCTGTGCGGTTGCCTCTACGGGGGTGGCGGGACCGATGGAAAAGAGGTATTTGCCCCCCGAGGTGTTGATGGGTACAAACCCCTCTTTCTGCTCGCGGGAAATATCCCATTTGTTGCTGATATGGTAAGCGGGCAGGAAGGTGTTGCGGAGTTTGTCGTTGGTAATGGAGTAGTTGTATTTGACAGGAATGACAGTGAGTATCTTGTACAATCCGGCGGCAGACCATCGGCAGATGGCGTGTGCGTTTTGGAACTGGTAGTACTCCCATGTGTCGTACCGGCTGAAGTAGATATGCGTAGCCGCCAACCAGTTTCGCGACCAGTAGACCATCCCCTGATTGTTGTAGATATAGAAAAGTACGTCTTTCTCCTGACTGGTGATGTTCCAAACAGAGTCGATACTGTTTTCGTCGAGGGCTTGTGCCAATTGGTCCACGATGACGAGAGCATGGTCCGCCTGACGAGCCAAGTCGCTCTGCAGTTGCGCTGCGGAGCGGTCCAAACGGTTGCATCCGACCATAAAAAAGCCGAAAAACAACGTGCAGAGGTATAAAAATGCCTGTTTTTTCAAGTTTTCTGCGAAATTTTTTGCAAAGGTACAAAAAAAGTATTAACTTTGCAAACTTTTTTGAAAAAAAATCGCATTATGCCCTATTTAGATACTGTTTTAAGTCCATCTACGTTCCCGCTTGTGAGCGCTTTTGTACTGGGAGTGCTGACAATGGTGAGTCCGTGCCCATTCTGCTCGGACGTGACCGCCATTGCCTATTTGTCCAAGAATATCCGCAGCCGTAGCGCTATTTTTTGGAACGGGATGTGTTACGTATTGGGTAAATGTGTATCCTATCTGCTGCTTGCCATGGTGTTTATTTTCGGGGCGCAGGTGGAGGAAGTCCGACATTTTTTTGAGCACTACGGCGAGCCTGCGCTGGGACCCTTCCTGATTGTTGTAGGAGTGCTGATAGGCTGGATGGGGTATAGGGAAGCGCGCCATAACCATAACGAAGAGGACCTGGACGAGCACCACGAGCATGTTCCGCACAAACTGATCAGACGTCTGTCGGCATCGGAACATCCGCTGATGGGCAGCGGGTTGGGCGCTTTCTTTCTGGGATTTGTTTTCGCCTTGGCGTTTTGTCCGTACAGCGGTCTGCTATATTTTGGGACCTTGATTCCTTTGACGTTGCTTCAGCCCGTCAGTTGGAGTTGGCTCATGCCCGTATGTTTTGGTTTGGGCGATGCGTTACCGGTACTGATTATCTCGCTTGTTATCAGTTACTCCATGCGCTCGATGGGCAGTATCCATAATAACCTGAAAAAGACGGAGATTTGGCTGCGGCGCGCGTGTGTGGTGGTGTTTGTCGGTTTTGGACTGTACCTGACTGTTTCTACTTTTTCCGGACATCACCATCATGCCGAAGCAGAGCCGACCGCCATTGTGACTGAGTAGCGCATGTTCCGGTTTAAGCAGTTTGTAGTCCGCGATGAACAATGCGGAATGAAGGTGGGCACCGACGGTACGTTGTTGGGAGCCTGGGTTCCTGTGGACGGTGTGTCTGCGGTTTCTTTGCCGGAAAAGGTGGGAACGGCTGCCCGAGTGCTGGATGTGGGCACCGGCTCGGGACTGATTGCCCTGATGATTGCCCAGCGTTGTCCTCAAGCGCAAGTGTTGGGGATTGATATTGACGAGGCGGCAGTCCGTCAGGCGGAGGACAATTTTGCCTGCTCGCCATGGCGGGACCGTCTAAAGGCACGTCTCTGCCCGTTGCAGCAATTGGCGCAAGGCGAAGTAACCGGTCGTTATGATTTAATTGTGAGCAATCCTCCTTATTTTGTTGACAGTCTGAAGAATCCCGAGGTCAGCCGTCGAATGGCGCGGCACACGGACAGTCTGCGCTATGATGAACTGCTGTCAGGCAGTCGTTGTTTGTTGACGGATGAGGGTACGTTAGCACTGATTCTGCCAGCCGAAACGGAAGAGGCAGTAGTGCGGGCTGCGGCTGTGGAAGGGTTGTTCCCCTATAAGATTACGCGCGTACGTACCAAAGAGTCCAAACCGGTCAAGCGGGTGTTGCTGGCTTTCAGCATGAAGAACCGCCCCGTAGAAAAGGACGAGTTGGTACTGATAGCAAATGATAACGCCCCGCGGAGCGAGGCGTATCAGCGTTTGTGTAGAGATTTCTACCTGTGATTTTGTTTACTTGGCGAACGAGATGGCTCGTGTTTCGCGGATAACGGTAATCTTGACTTGTCCAGGATAGGTCATCTCGTCCTGTATGCGCTTGGCGAGGTCGAACGAGAGGATTTCAACGTCCTTGTCCGACATCTTGTCTGCACCGACGATGACGCGCAGTTCGCGTCCGGCTTGGAGTGCGTAGGTCTTGACAACGCCCGGGTAGGAGAGGGCAAGGTTCTCAAGGTCGTTCAGACGCTTGATGTATGCCTCTACAATCTCGCGGCGTGCACCAGGACGTGCACCAGAGATGGCGTCGCAAGCCTGTACGATAGGTGCCAGCATGGTTTCCATCTCAATCTCGTCGTGGTGCGCACCGATGGCGTTGCAGATGTCGGGTTTCTCGCCGAACTGTTGCGCCAGCCGCATGCCGTAGAGTGCGTGCGGCGTCTCGGGGTCTTCGTCAGGCACTTTGCCGATGTCGTGCAACAGACCTGCGCGGCGTGCTTTCTTGGGGTTGAGTCCCAGTTCCGCCGCCATGATGGCGCAGAGGTTGGCAGTCTCGCGGGCATGTTGCAGCAGGTTCTGACCGTATGAAGAGCGGTATTTCATCTTGCCGACCATGCGAATCAGTTCGGGGTGCAGACCGTGCACGCCCAGGTCGATTGTGGTACGTTTGCCGGTTTCGATGATTTCCTCCTCCACCTGTTTCTTGACTTTGGCAACCACTTCCTCGATACGTGCGGGGTGAATGCGTCCGTCGGTAACCAGTTGGTGCAGGGCGAGGCGGGCAATCTCTCTTCTGACGGGGTCGAAGGCGGAGAGGGTGATACACTCGGGGGTGTCGTCCACCACAATCTCCACTCCTGTGGCGGCTTCCAGTGCTCGGATGTTGCGTCCTTCGCGTCCGATGATACGTCCCTTGACCTCATCGTTCTCGATATGGAAGATGGTGACGGCATTCTCGACAGTGGTCTCTGAAGCGACTCGCTGAATGGCTTGGATGATGATTTTCTTCGCCTCTTTGTTCACGGTCTGCTTCGCCTCTTCCATCATGTCGTTGATGTACGCCATGGCATTAGTTTTAGCCTCGTCTTTGAGTGATTCTACCAATTGTGCTTTCGCTTCCTCGGCGGACATGCCGCTGAGGGTTTCGAGTTCCTGAAGTGCCTGTTTGTGCATTTTCTCCGTCTCGCGCTGCTTGAACTCAATCTGTTGCGTTTGTTGCTCCAGTTTCTGTTTCTGCTGCTGTACTTCGCTGATTTGGCGCTGCACATCGTTTTGCTGGCGCTGGATATCGCCTTGGCGCTGGTTCAGTTGCTGTTCCCTTTGGCGGAGCCGGTCCTCTGCCTGCTGGTGCTTTTTCTGTTGTTCTTGTACCAGTTTTTCGTGCTCTTGTTTGAGTGCAAGGAATTTCTCCTTCGCCTCGATGTTCTTGTTCCTCTTGATGATTTCCGCCTCTTCGGTAGCTTTCTTGATAATGCCGTTACCGGAGTATCTCAGCACCAAGTAGGCAACCAAGAAGCCGATTATCAGGGCGGCAGAAGCAATAATTATTGTGACTGTCATTTATTTGTCTTGGAGATTAAGTGTGTTATTTATCAAATTGTTCAGTTCCTTGATTTTCTCAAGTACAGGCTGCAAGTCCTTGTCGCGCACATCAGTACGGAAGTTCACTGCCAACTCGAGTGCGGTATAGACCCATATGGTTTCCACCGGAAGGTTCTTGTACTTGGCAGCATACTTTTGGTACACCTTGTTGACCGCCATTGCCGCCTCGCGATAAATCGGTTCTTGTTCGCGTGGGACAGAGAGGGATACGGGGTGTGCATCCAACTGTAGGGTGATATGCTGCAAATCGTTCATTCTTTCAGTAGATCGAGCGTTTTATCCACTTTGGCGATTAGGGCGTTGATGTGCTTGCGTGCCATTATTCGTTCCGGTGAGTCGCACGTGAGAGCATGAGCGGTTTGCAGGGCTTTGTATTTGTTCTGCATGTCCACTAATTCTGCGTGCGTCCGTATTAGTTCATCGCGTTGGAGACTGTTCTGGTTGCGCAGTTCGTCAATC
>CAMOMF010000137.1 GCA_946619625.1 uncultured Bacteroidales bacterium | reverse complement strand
TTTTAATACTCTATATAGCAGCGCTTTTTAACAAAAAGGCGAAGATGCTGGTGCGCGGACAGCGGCAGACGCTCCGCAAGGGGGGAGACGTACTCAGAAAACTCGGCGTGGACGGAACAACAGCCCGTGGGGTGGACGGAACAACAGCCCATGGCGTGGAGGGAAGCGGTGAAAACCAAGTGTCCTCTTCTGCTGAACGAAAAGGCGGGTTCGTGTGGTTTCATGCCGCCAGTGTGGGCGAGTTTGAGCAGGCTCGTCCCATCATAGAACGTCTGCGTCAGGAGCAACCAAACAAGCGTATTCTGCTCACTTTCTTCAGCCCCTCCGGCTATGAACTGCGCAAAGACTACAAGGGCGCGGACATTGTCTGCTATCTGCCCTTTGCCACGCGCCGTAACGCCAAACGCTTTATCCGTACGTTTCAGCCCGAGATGGCGGTGTTCGTCAAGTATGAGTTCTGGCCTGCATACCTGCGCCAACTGAAGAAAAGCGGCATTCCCACCTATAGTATTGCTGCCATTTTCCGTGAGCGTCAGGCTTTTTTCCGCTGGTGGGGCGGACCTTACCGTCGTCTGCTGGGCTGTTTCACCACTCTTTTTGTGCAGGACGAGCATTCCCGTTCCCTCCTTGAGAAATATGGTTTCGACCATGTCGTTGTGGCGGGTGACACCCGCTTTGACCGCGTGGTACAGGTGCTGCAAGACCGGCGTGAAATACCACAACTCATGCGCTTCTCCGAACCGGAAATCTCCCCTGTGCGTGTGGAAAGCGATCCGCCCAAAGTAATCGTAGCAGGCAGTACATGGCCTCAGGACGAAGTGTTGCTCGCCAAATATTTGCAGAACCACCCCGAAGTCAAACTGGTACTTACTCCGCACGAGATAGATGCGGACCACTTGCATTTCATCTTCAACCTGTTCCAGGGACGATTGGTACGCATATCCGAGGCGACGCTGATGAACGTCAATACCAACAACGTACTGCTGGTGGACAAGATGGGTATGTTGTCGCGGCTATACCGGTATGGGCAGGTGGCATATGTAGGCGGCGGATTCGGCGTTGGTATTCATAACACGTTAGAGGCGGCAGTGTATGGCGTGCCTGTCGTCTTTGGTCCCAACTACCACAAGTTCCGCGAAGCCGAGGAACTGATTGCGTGTGGAGCGGGTTTTTCTGTCCACGACTACGCCTCGTTGGACGCTGCCCTCACTACCGCCTTGGAGGGACATGAGGCGTTGGGTAAAAAAGCCTACGACTACGTGCAAGAGCAGCGCGGAGCAACAGACAAAATTTTCCGCGCTTTGTTTGGCTGATGTGCCTTCAGTCAAGATAACCTGTGATGGAAAAAAACGGCAAAATTCCGCTTTCCGTTTCAGTAAAAAAGTGTCGCTCATCTCTCGGTCATCTCTCGGTCGTCTCTCGGTCATCTCTCGTGGGGAGTTGCACCTGTAAATTTTCGGCTTTTTAGGGGGTATCATGCTTCGCCGGGAACCTCCAATTGCAAGTTTGGATTGAAGATTATTCGACCTGTACATCGATTATGGTTGTTCTGTTTGTAACGACCTCCCATATAGTTCAGTCCAGCAGAGACTCTAACATTTCTGCCGCATCGCCAACGCAGTCGTTGCACTGGCGCAGTACGATGCCGGTATCTACTCCTTTCAACTTGCGGCACTGTGTGGCACCGTTCTGTGCCTGAAAGCGTTCCATCAGTTGCTTCATCTGCCTGCGTGCCACGATGCGGTCCTTGTGCTTCAATCCGAGGATTATTCCTGCGCCTACAACCGCCCCGCATGTACCCTCCATGTTACCCATTCCGGTGCCGAAAGCACTGGTCATCTCCTGCATAGTTTGTTCCGGTATGTTCACCAAGTCGGCATAGGCGCATGCCACCGCTTGGGCGCAGTTGTGTGTCCCGCAGCGTTTCTTTTCCACTGCTATGTGTTTGCGTGTTTCCATATTTATGCGTTTTGACTGCAAAGGTACACCTTTTTCCTGATATTTGCAAGGGCTTTCCTGATTTGAATTGTAATTTTGTTCATTATTACGCACTTTTTGGCACATTTTAGGGCAAAATGTTTGCATAATTCAAAAAAAAGTAGTACCTTTGCAGTCCGAAATGAAACAAACGTTCAAACATATTATTCTCGTCCTGTTGGGGACTCTGTTTGTTGCCGCGTCTTTCGCACAGCAGGAAGAGTTCTTCGACCCTACCCGCAAGCAGGCGAAACCCAAAGAGGTGTATAACTTCAGCATGAACTGGCGTCTGGAAGTGGGATATGCACAGAACTGGCAGCACTCCAACACGTCCAATGTGATGAACCCCTACCTGCACGGAATGCGTCTGGGTGCGACGGTGGATTTCAATCTGCCCATGCGTTTTGCCTTGCAGACGGGTGTTATTTATGCCATCACTTACGGGTCGATTGAACAGCACTGGCCTGCCACTACACTCGAGGCGCAGCATGCTGACGGTGACTACATCCGCCACCATGTCATGGAGCACCAGTTGAATGTTCCCCTGCGTGCGTTCTACCGTATTCCCCTTTGGAGGGAACTGGCGCTGTTCTTTTACGGCGGACCGAATTTTCAGGTAGGTCTGGCGCAACCCGACTACTTGCAGTTGCACCTGTCCGACTCGTACGGTTCTGTTATCGGCTCGAAGGAAAGTCTTGAGAGTATGGGCGTCCGTACATCGAACTACGACCGCTATGCTGTGGGCGACCTGCACCGTTTTAATATGCAGTTGGGCGTTGGCGGCGGTATAGAGTGGGACAAGTATCGTCTGCAAGCCGGATACGACTTCGGACTGAACAACCTCATCAAGCACCAGTATGTTGCCAAGCAGCATATGTGGGAGTGGGGTTGGTACGTAAGTTTCGTTTACAAGTTGAAATAATATCAGGTCAGTTGGGCTTATTATACCAATTGGACTTATTAGACCAAATAATAATAAAATAAACAAGGGGTGCCGTAAGGCTGAGATTATACCCTATGAACCTGGGCAGGTAATGCTGCCAAGGGAAAGAGTTCTTCTTGTCATACACCCCTTTGTAACGTATAATTCATAATTTTCGGGTGTAATGAAAAAACCGTTTCTTCTTTTCGCAGCCTGTGCTGCACCGTTTTTCCTGCATGCGCAGGAAGCGGACACATTGACACTCCTCATGAACCAAATGGCTGACATTGAGGTGGTCGCAGAGCGTGTTCAGCAGACTTCTTCCAACCATGTCAAGTTGGAAAATCAGCAACTCAACAAGGATAACACCGGACAAAATTTGCCCTACCTGCTGATGCTCACTCCGGCTTTGCAGGTGACCTCTGACGACGGTTTGGGTGTGGGTTACAGTTATTTCCGTTTGCGTGGTACAGACCATTCGCGTATTACCATGACCATGAATGACGTGCCGATGAACGACCAGGAGTCGCAGACCGTGTTCTGGGTGAATATGACCGACTTGGCCACTTCGCTCTCCTCGGTGGACGTTCAGCGCGGCGTGGGCACTTCCACCAATGGTTCTGCGTTTGGAGGTGCCATCAACATGCGTACCGACAATAACCGGCTTGACACCACGAATCATTTCACTATCGGTTTCAATGGCGGGATGTACAACACTTTCCGTGAGATGGGAACGGCGCACCTTGTTTCTCCCCGTCTGGGCAAGGGGCGTTTTGCTATGAACGCGCGGTTCAGCAAGGTCAACTCCGATGGTTTCCTTTATCGCGCCACCTCGGACCTTTATTCTTATTTCTCCGACCTCGGTTACTATACAGACAAAACGAAAGTGGTGCTGTCTTTCTTTGGCGGCAACGAGAAAACCGGTATGGCGTGGGACGGCGTGGACTACAACACCGCTTATGGAGTGAATGGGGCGGACCGCCGCTATAACCCTGCAGGTGAATATACCGTCATGGCTTCTGACGGCAGCGACTCGACGGTCTATTACGACAATCAGACCGACAATTACGCCCAGCAGCACCTGCAACTGCATGTGGGACACTCTTTTTCGCACCATTGGAGCCTCAATGCGACCCTTTTCTATACCCATGGTAAGGGTTACTACGAGCAGTACAAGAACAAGAAATTTTCCTATTTTGGGCTCGACAATTATACTGATGAGAACGGGGAAAAAGTCAAAAAAGCCTATGCTCTGTACCGCAAGCACCTTAACAGCCATTTTTACGGGGCGGTCCTCAGTACCAAGTATGTGTCCGAACCTGCGGATGTGCAGATAGGTGCTACAGCCAGCAACTACTCTAACCTGCATACCGGTACGCTGCCTTACATCAACGACCTGCATTATGGCGGACTTCTGCCCGTCAACTACGAGTATTATCGCAACAACGGCGGCAAGACAGACGCCAACGTTTATGCCAAGGCGAACTGGCGCGTCATCAACAGACAGCGTGAGCGCCTGTCTATTTACGCCGACCTGCAGTACCGCTTCATTGATTACCGTATCCATGGAGTCAACGATGAAGACATGTCGCCCATTAACCTGAAAAAACAATATCATTTCTTCAACCCCAAGGCGGGACTAACCTACGAGAACCGCGGACATCTTGCTTATGCCAGTTTTGCCATTGCCAACCGCGAGCCCAGCCGTGCCAATTTTACGGAGAATATCCACATGGAAGAGGATGGCACTTTCAGTGGCAACATGCCTCTGCCTGAGCGTCTGTACGATTACGAAGTGGGCTACACTTACTCCCACCCGCGCTTTGCCGTGGGGGCAAACCTGTATTTCATGGACTACGACAATCAACTGGTCCTTACCGGCGACTACAACGACGTGGGGGCTATGTCCACCAAGAACGTGAAAGACTCGTACCGTATGGGTATCGAACTGACAGCGGGTGTGAAGATTACCGACTGGTTCCGTTGGGACGGCAACTTCGTTCTTTCCCGCAACAAGATTCTCAACTACGAGCAAATAGTGGACATATACGACGAGAACTACGAATGGGTGCGCCAGGACACGTGGTTCTTCAAGGAGACAACTATCGCCTTTTCACCCATGATTACCGCTATGTCACTCTTTACCTTCGACTACAAGGGGCTCACTGCGACTATACAGACCAATGTTACCAGCAAACAGTATCTGGACAATACCATGCATGAGAGTGCCGCCCTCAAGGCGTTTACCACCACTAACCTGAATGTGCAATACACACTGCCGCTGCGTAGTTGGTCGCAAGCTAAATATTTGCCTGAAGTGCGCCTGCTCTGCCAAGTGAACAATATCTTCAATGCCAAGTACGCCAACAACGGCGGTGCTGATGCCTCTTATATGGAAGATGGTACGCACCCCTGGCCGTGGTACTTCGCCCAGGCGGGTATCAATGTACACGGAGGTTTTGTGGTGAACTTCTAACAAAAAGAGTTCCGGCCGCTAAGAATAGTGGGAATAAGTATCGTTATAAAACGAGTAGAATAGTAGAATAGTAAGAATAGCAAAAATAGAAGGACAATTGGGGCAAAAAGCCCAATAAACAAAAAGGCTGTCCGATGATGGGGCAGCCTTTATTATAAAAGTCACGGGTCAGAACTTCCAACTTACGCCGAACAGGCAGTTGACCCCTTGCGCGGGAGTGTAGGGCAGCAGCATAGGCGTCAGTGCCGCAGTCCATGCCAGGTAGTTGTTCAGTTGTCCGAAGAAAGACAGACGGTCGTTGTAGGTGTACTCTGCGCCGAGGTTCAAGTCGAAGTAAGGCTTAAGGACAATATCATCACTCGGTGCCAGTCTCTGCCCCGACTTATCAAGCGTCAGCATCGTACGACTCCCCACTAAGTAGTTGTCGGAATACAGCGACCAGTGCTTGTTTATTCTGCCGTCAAAGCGGGCATGAATCTGCCATTTGCACTTGCCGTAAGGCGCTGCGTTCCAATTCCAATCGCCCTGCTCCAGGTCCAGAAACTCCATTGTGACGTCTTCTCGTGCTTTCAACTCGCGGCTTGGACCGAAGAAATAGTCGCCGCCCAGTTCCATGGTGAAGATGTCTTGGTAGTGATAGTGCAGCGTACCACCCACTTTCACGGTCTGCTGGTCTTGCTCAATGTGCTGGAATCTGTTCCATAAATAATAGCCCAAAATATGTTCGTCCAAGGTCATGGAGTACCCTGCATGCACCTCAAAAAGCAGCGTTGGCAGTGGTTTGAAACGGAAACCTGCCACCGCATCGATGGGTTTATACGCCGCGCAGCAGCCGTTTTGCATGACACTAATAAGGTTCTGTACGTCCAGAAAACGGTGTTCCCCTAATTCCTCGCGGAAACCCTCTGCCGCCAGTCCGCCAGTGGCGTTGGCAAAGAAGGTCAGCCAAGTCTTGGTGATGTCCGCCTCGAAATGCACATTTGGCGAAACGCCGAAAGCGTTGACGTCTGACTTGTTCAGCCTGCCGCGATAACCGCCCAAACCCAAGTCGAGGTTCACGCCGGCATGTACACGTATGCGGTCGCCCTCGTAGCAGTAGTAAGGCTCCACGTGAATGCCGTGCTTCGAGGTGATGGGAGTTGCCCCCGTGTAGAAGCGGTTCTGTACGTCTGCGTCAATGCCGATGTGGTGTACGTCTTTCGACCACTCGAACATGGCGGTAGTGTGCACCTTGTGTTCTTGCAGCGAACTTGGGATAACTCCATGTCCGTCCGGAATATAGAATCCCTCGTAACCGGTCTGCGCGCGGTACAACACTTCAGCACCGGGAATGTTCTGTACACCGATCTTCGCGTCCGCATTCCAGAAGGCTTGGTTGATGTTCTTGTCGAAGTCTTTCCACGCCGTGTTAAATGTGTTCGTGGCATGGTCGATATATCTGTAGTAATGGGTGAAGAACTCGTTGCCGCCTGCTGCGCTGAAATATAGTTGCGCCGCCGGAAAATTGTACGTGTAGTCCAATCCGATGGACGTTTTTTCCAGCATTTTGCGTCCCCACTGCCCGAAATGGTTGGCATGGAGGTCCAGATATCCCTCTTTCTTCGCCTTGCCGCGGCTGTCGCGAATACCCAGAGTCTCGTCATCCACACGGTAGCTGAAGTCCAGCAGCGTGTTCGGGTGACCTATTCCACCGCGCAGGTAGCCGTGGTGGACACGTGGACGGTTGAATACCGTGGTGGCATAGCCCAGCGTGTTCACGTTTTTGTCGATGTTGAGCGGTGAACTGTAGTCGCTGTAAATAAAGATGGCATCTTCCAATTCGGGTTGGAACACCTGGGGCTTGGTGTCCAGTTTGCCCGCTGCTTTCACGGTGGGTTGGAACTCGCGTTCCACGGTTACGGTGCGGTCGATTACACTATCGTTGACCGTCTCATCCTGTGCCCAAACGCCCAAAGGCGCGAGTAGCAGAGTACTTATTATCAGTTTATTCATCGTCATCGTCATCTTCGTTTTCGTTTTCGTTCTTTTCCGTTCCGTTATTGTTCGCGTCATCGCCTGCCGTTTCTGCTCGTGCCGCAATGGCATCCAATCGTTCTGTGCAAAGGGTGCTGATGTTGTCGTCAGCGCGGTAGTTTTGTTGCAAAGAGAGCAGGTATTGTTGCGCCTGAAAATCGTCACCGCGACTAATGTAAATATCTGCCAACAGGACAAAAGCGCGTGCCAACCAGTATTGGTGGGAAGTGTTCATGCCGGCAAAAGCCATGATTTCGGATTCAGCAGCGTCGGCATCGCCTTGGTCGAAATAGGTTTGCGCCAACAGGTATTTGGCTTCGGCTCCATGCTCGGTGCGAACATCTTCGGACAGTTCCCTCAGGTCGCTGACGGCTCCACTATATTGTTTGAGGGCAACGAACGCTTTGGCACGGTTGTAGCGTGCTTCTTGTTGCACCTCGTAGTCGGTGGCGGGCTCATTGAGCAGGACAGACGCAATGTCGATAGTGGTGGTGTTGTCTCCGAGGAAGTAAGCGGTTCGCAGCACTCCCAAGCGGGCGATGTTGGTGTTCTTGTTGGACGAAGCGACCTCTTGCAGGCGTTGGAAAAAGCGGAGTGCAGTTTGGTAGTCCTGCTCGTCGTATGCAATCTCCGCCACGCGCATGGTTGCCTCTTCCTCGTGCGTGTTGCCGCGCAGGGCTGCCAGTTCCATATACGCCTGTTTGGCGTCTGCCTTGCGCTCCAAGCGGTAGTAACTGTCCGCCAGGAAATATCGTGCCTGAACGCAGTTCTTGCCGCGGTCGCAGAAAGCGGTGATATACTTGTTCAGTGCCGGGATGGCATCTGCGTATTGGCTCGTCAGGTACAGTCGTTCGGCAGCGGCGAAGTTCAGCGAGTCCTCGTCAGAGACGCCCACCATGCCGGTCTTCAGCGTCTTGGTGTAGGCGAGGTACTCTGCCACGCGGTTCGTTTCTACGTAACAGGTCTCGATACCTTCCAAAGCCGCCTTCGCCTCGTCGGAGTTGGGGTACTTGTCCACTACGGCTTTGTAGGAGACAATGGCGTTGTCGTATTGTCGGTCGTTGTAGTATAGCATGGCTTTTTCCAGTGCCGCCTTGCGTGACAGGAGTGAGTTGGGGTAGCCCGTCAGCAGGCGGTCGTAGGCGTCGATAGCACCTTGCGTGTTGTCGCGCCGCAGTTCGGCACGGGCGGTCTCGTACAACGCGTCGTCGGCGTAGTCGGAACGCGGGTAGCGCTTGACTAATTGTTCCATCTCGCTGATTTTGTCGCCATGCCGGCTCAGCAGTCCCAGCGTGTAGCCTCGCTGGAACAAGGCGTAGTCGGTACCCGTTGCACCTGTCTGAATGGCTTTTGCGTACCACGATTCCGCCTCTACAAAATCGCGGTTGGCAAAAGCGCAGTCGCCGATACGGCTCAGTGCATCGGCGTAGGTTGCCTGCTGTTTGTCCGCACGGTCGGTGAACATCTTGAATCGCATGGCGGCGGCAGCATATTCTTTCTGCTGGAAATGGATGTATGCCTGCAAGTAGTTGGCGATGGGGTAGTTGGGCGACTGTGCTGAGTTGTGGCACTCACGGAACGCCGCCACGGCACGCGCTGCCTCGTCGTAGTTGCCCAGACGGTAGTCGCTCTCGGCTTTCCAGAACCATGCCTCGCGCAGATAAATTGCCGCCTCGCTCATTCCCTGCAGTGCCGATAGTGAACTGTTACTGATGACTTCATCGAACCGCGCGACTGCCTCTTTGTACTTGCCGTTCAGGAAAGCGTCGGTACCCAACTGGTAGCGCAGGTATTGTTTGGTCAACAGCATGTCGCGTGTGGGGTCCTCGATGGCGTTCAAGGCGTTCAGTGCCTGGGTGTAGTCTTTTGACTTCATGAACACCGCCGAGAGCAGTGAATAAATCTCGTTTCGGTGTGATGATTGGGGGTACTCTTTCAGGAAATTGGTGAAAGCGGGAACCGACTCGCCCAGTGCCGTTCCGGACTCGTATGTGGTCAGGGCGTAGTTGAACATTGCCTCTTCGCGCGTCTTCTGTGCGGTCAGTCCCTCTTTGCCCGTACCATCGAATCGCATGGCGGCAGAGTATGCCATCTTCGCCTGCTCTATCTGCCGGGTGGCACGGTAGCAGTGCCCCATGTGCAACTGTGTAGACTGCGTAATCGTGTCGTTGAGGGGCTTCACTTGTTTTAGTGATGTGATGGCTTCGGCGTATTGCGCAGTCTTGTACTCGCTGATGCCTAACAGGTACAGGTCGTTACGGACAGGCTTTTCACCGGCGGCTTGACTGAGTCGGTTGTATTCTCGCAGGTGCGCGATACAACTGTCATAGGCTTGTTGCTGGTATGCAATCTCACCCATGATACGGTACAACTCGCTGCGTTTGGGGTCTTCTAAAGTGCTCTGTGACAGCAATGTGCGCACTCGGGGTTCCACCTCGGCGTATTGCCCTTGCTGATAGTATATCTGTGCGATGTAATATGGTACGATGGCACCGAATTTCTGTGTCTTTTCCACTGCCAGCAGGGCGGGCAGTGCTTTGCCGTAATTGCCGATGGCATATTCGCAGTAGCCGTAATAGTAGGTTGCCATTTGTGTATACGGACCTTCGTGACCTTTCAGGCTCTCAAACTCCCGTGCAGCGGCGCGGAGGTCGTTCATCTGCAGGTGCGCGTAGCCGGCGTAGAAGGACAAGGCGTTTTGGTGCTGTCGGAACAGTTCGGCTTTCACCGCCTTCGACAACTCTTTTCTTGCGGAGCGGTACTTGCCTGCCTCCACACGCAACACGCCCAACATGTAGTGCACTTCGGAGGCATAGGGCGTGTAGGGGTGTTCGGACAGGTACTTTTTCAGGTATTTCTGAGCCAAGGTCTGTCGCAACTCGAAGGCGCAGGCTACGAAGTAAAAATCGTCCTGATACGCTTGCAGATGGGCCTGAGCCGCAGCGTACTGCCCTTGCTGGTACAATGCGATGCCGTCCATGTACTCGGCCTCTGCCGATGAGTACAACTCCGACCACTGAGCGTGGGCAGCACTGATGCATAGTGCATATATTGCAAATAGAATCAATCGTTTTCTCATGTCTCTGTTTTTTATATTCAGGTGCCCCGAACGTCCGGAACAACCTTTGCGACTGCAAAGGTAATACTTTTTTTTGAAATATGCAAGAAAAAAGTGCCTTTTCTGCGAAAAAAGGACTTTTTTTTAGGAGTGTAGGAGTGATAGGAGTTTCAGAAGTTCTTTCCTCGCAGGCTCGGACGATCGGCGGAGCCGTGCAGACAGATATATAGGAGTCAGGAGTTGCAGGAGTGCAGACAAATGTAATTGGGAGTGCAGGAGTAATATGAATTATGAACGCGCTGTGAATGTTTGTGGCGAAGTGCGGGAAAGAACAAAGAGTGCGGGAAAAACAAGCAGGATGGAGTGTCGTGAGCAAAAATGAGGGTGTAAGGAGGGGTTTGATAGCAGGGTGAGTGGCATTGCAATTGGGTGATAATCATACAATAAATATGGGATTTGGTGTGGAGGGAAAATGGCGAGTGAATGGGCTATTTTTGCTCACCCTAAGGAGACCTTCTCATGGTCCTATCATGATGGTATAGAGAAACCTCACCCCAGCCATCTTCCAAGGAGAGGGGGAATAGCGGGGGAAAGTGAAACGGAAACCGGATTAAATCCGGCGACAATGAACAAAGTAGGCAGGGACTGAATAGGCGGAAAAGATGATAAAGGAGGGCGATAACTGAAGCAAAAAGAATCGATGGCGAGATGATATCTCGCATAATTGACAACGTTTTTTCTTCTTGGGAGGGGTTGCCAGAATACCATGCGAATTTTTATATTCCGCAGCAATTTTATTAAGGGTATTATATTTTCAAAAAGAGTACTTAGAATTTGATAATTACCCCTCTATCTGTTCCTCCATTATGAAAATCAAGAATGATACCTTGTGCTTGAGGATATTCTTTAAGTGCCTTTTTTATTAAATTTTCTTTAACAGAATCATATTGCCCAGAACCAGCTACAGCAGATTTACTACGTCCTATTATAGAATAGCTGTTTACTGGTTCACAATCACAGAATACTAAATATCCGTTGAATGAATGTACCCTTGTATATCCCCATTTTTCCCGTTCATTATTATTAGTAAATTGAATTATGGTTGCCCAATCCGAACCTCCGTTAGTTAAATCTAAGATTACACCACTTGCCTTAGGATAATTTTTTAGTACTTTTTTTAGCAGTTGGTTTCTTACTCCTTCATACTCCCCGGACCAACTGACAAAAACCTTAATCCTATCAATAATTATATACTCTGAAATGGGTTCGTTGTCATTAAAAACGTAGAATCCCATGTGTTTGTAGGCATTCGCTATAGATTTTTGTATTTGTTCAGAGTCTGTTAAGATATATCCCGTTTGTACAAAAACAGCATCCTCATTTTCATTCGCATTGGATTTGGCATTAACCATACTTAAAGAATCTTCTGTACTATAATAAGGACCAACTATTAGTTTTTCTTTCTTCTCTCCATTATATTCTGCGACAGAGTTTAATTTATCTCCAATGAAATAAAGGTGAAATTCCTCTACTATTTCATCTGAATTTGAAACTTTATAAATAAATACCCATCCAGAATCTAGTTTTTTGCATCTATAAGGTTCTCCTATTGATTGTTTAACTTGGATAATAGACATTCCACCAGTGAGATTTGCAATGCCCTCTTTTGTTGGTGCTGCAACTATAGAAGATAAAAACAATAGATGTAGTGTAATTAAAAATAATTGTTTCATAATTTTTATTTATTATCCCTCAATTTTAATATCCAACCATTGAATTTTTGAAGCTCCAAACAATCTGTGATATGGTGTTGGCTCTGTATAGTACTCGTGTCCAATTAAATCAGGAATTTCGCTAGCCAACGAATTACTGCTATATTTCTTTATCCGTTCAGTATTGGTTTTATGCCAAACATTTATTACATAGATGTTAAAATGAGGGAAATTCATATTTATTTTGTTGAGCATGAATTTCTTTTGGAACTTGTCAGCCATTTCTGCCGTTAAAATATTCTCAACGTAATTTATGTCAGTAGTAGTTGGTTCCATATTAGAAATACTTCCTATCCATATTGCAGACAAGCGAGAGAATTCTTCTATGTGATGTCCTTTGTTGGTTAAGCGGTTGTAAACGCCCCTTTTTGCCTGTCCGCAATAGTAACTATCATATAATTTAGCATTCTTCTTCATACCTTGAAGCATGTATAATACACAAGTAATACTCTTGTGCTCTTTTTCGAATGTATTAACTTCTTCTACAGATTTGAAGGGCCCAAACCAACGAATAATATAAACTCTATCAGTATTCATGGTATAATATAAAATGAAGATTATAAATTTTGCTTATTAAAGTAAGATAATTTATTGCGATCTATCGCTTAGTTAGTATGCTGTAGCACTATGCAGCGGGTATGTTGGTCGCGCCTTGCGGGTCGGGGCAATTCGATTACGCTTCGCCTATTACATAGAGAAATTCAGGGGGCTAAGTCCGCACCATTCGCCCATTCAATCGTTATGGGAGTAAGATCATACTGAATAAACAGCTTCTTATCAAGTAGTGGAGTGAACACTTCCCCTGACAAATACGGCGGCAAATCCACTCGCCTGCGTTCACCGTTACTAAAGGTGAGAGCTAAGCGATAATCGCCCAAATAGTCAACGTCTTTTACTCTTAACATCGATATTGTCATTTATTTGTTTTTTCGCGGTGCAAAGGTAATGCTTTTTTTTGAATTATGCAAATAAAATAAGAGAAAAATGCATGAAAAGTGAAAAAAGTTGCAAAATAGGTGATAGATTCTCCACATTTTTTCTCTATATATAGAGGGGGGTATCAATGTACGAAGGGACGATGTACCTTAATCCGCCATGCATGGCGGATACAAACAAAGAGACAGTTCCGCTTCGCCTGTGTAGCATTTTCACATTTAATGCCCTGCGGGCGCGCCGCTCAAACCATTAAAAAGAAGAAAAACTACTTTTTTCAGTCAAAAATTTGCATATATCAAAAATTATTCGTAACTTTGCAGCCGCAAAGGTGTGCGCATATGAATACAATAGGAGAAAAATACCGGTTCACTTCTTTTGGCGAGAGTCACGGTCCCGCCGTTGGCGGCGTGATAGACGGCTGTCCTGCAGGCGTCAGAATAGACATGGACCTTGTCCGTGAGGACCTGCAGCGGCGCAAGTCGGGCGGTTCGGCGCGTGCGGCGGAAGAGCGGGACGAAGTGGAGTGGCTGAGCGGCCTGATGGATGGGGTGACGTTGGGGACTCCCATTGCTTTTCTTATCAGGAACACTGCAGCCCGTCCGGAGGACTATGCGGCACTGAAAGACGTGTACCGTCCGGGTCATGCGG
>CAMOMF010000136.1 GCA_946619625.1 uncultured Bacteroidales bacterium | reverse complement strand
GCATTTGCGTATGGTATATTGAACAAGGGGATGCGCGCGGACGGCACAATCGGCAAACTCTACAACGACGAGCCCCCACTCGCCGTTGGAATAGTCTATGCCGGGATGTTCCGACACTAATCTCGGAATCTCGCACGGCTCTGCCGATCGTACGAGCCTTGCGAGTAGAGCCATAGCGCGCTATGGCTCTACCGATAGAAGATCAACTATTAAAATAAATAAAACCGATGAAAAAACTAATTTATGTTTTCTGCGCTGCTGCAGCACTGCTGCTGTCAGCATGCGGCGATGCAAATGTGAAATTGTCTGACAAAGAGGCGGCACTCAAAAAAGTCGTTCCGCCTTACGTGCACAACACGGTGGTTGCCACCTACAGTTTCATGGCAACCGAGGGCTTGAATCTGTATGAGGACGTTGTGGGAATCAAAGAGGCCGTTGAGGCAGGCTCGGACTACACCGCTCTTATGCAGAAAGCCGGTACCGACTGGCGCGCCATGCGTCATTACTGGGAACAGAGTGAAGCCTTCCTGTTCGGACCTGCTGAGAAACATAATATCGACCCGCACATCGACAGTTGGCCGCTCGACTACAACGCCATGAACGCTCTTCTTGCCAACGAGAGCCAGATGAAGCAAATCGAAGAAGAGGGCGGTGCCTACGTGGGCGACAAACTGGGTTATGCACTCAAGGGGTTCCACGCTGCCGAATACCTCATCTTCTCTGAGGGACAACCACACGCCTGCAACCTCACCAAGGCGGAGGCAATCTACCTCGTAGGTATCGTTGAGGACCTCGTGCAGCAGGCCATCCTCCTCGAGGACTGCTGGGCGGGCGAAGTCAACACTGTCAAAGAGGCGATGATTACCGACGAAGAGGGCGAGTCCATGTCTTATGGCGAGAACTACGGCGAGTATTTCATCAACGCTTCGCACCCACAGTGGAAGACCTACCAGGCGGTGGCTGAACAGATCATCGCCGGATGTGTCGATATCGCAGGCGAGGTGGCTGACCTCAAACTCGGCAACCCCTACCGTGGCAGCGACAACGGCGGAGACAGCGAGTACCTTGAGTCACCGTACAGCCGTACCTCTACTACCGACTTTGTGGATAACATCATCTCTATCCGTCACGCCTATTGCGGAGCCGTGCTCGGCAATGACTGCATCGCAGACTATGTAAAAACCAAGGACGCCGAACTCAACAGCAAGGTAATCGCTACCATCGAAGAGGCAATCACCCTCATCGAGAAAATCCGGGACTTCGAACTCCGGGCACAGAACAATACCGACGTCAAAGCAGCCATCGACAAAGTGAGTCAGTTGGAGGAAATTCTCGACGACGAAGTGTTGCCTTTGTTGGCAAAATAACCAAAAAATAGAATTACTTATGAAACATTCACATTATTTCTTTCTCGCACTGGCGGCACTGGCTTTCGTGGCTTGCAACCGGCCTGATGTGGAAACCGAAGTACCGGATTGGTACTACACCGGCGGCAAATTGGGCACAACCACCAATATCACTTCCATGTGTTTCCGCCAGCCCACTCCTGCCACTACCAATGCCGGCATGGGAGTGGCGTTCTCGCAGGGCGACCAAATAGGCGAAAAGCCCTATATCACCGCACACAGTGGCCGTCAGCACGGCTTGGGACCCGTCTATGTGCGCGCCTCTTGTATCCATTGTCACCCCGCCTATTCGCACGGCGAGAGTCTGGTGGGCGAAACCAACTACGATGCCGCCAATATCGGCAATGGTACGCTGCTGGTTGTGTACAACCCCGCCACCAACGCCTACGTGCCATGGCTGGCTGGTATGCCCCAACTGTTCGGCGCAGCGCCTTTCAAGGCACCACTCGACCCGTCTATGATTCACATGGAGTGGATTGTCGCTACCGACGAGCATGGCAACCATTTCGAGGATGGCGAGACCTACGAACTCGTGTATCCCAAAGTCACCATGCCCAAAGAGGCGGTCTATGTCTATAACCAGGGTTACCGCGACCCCGACGGACTCCTTGCAAGCGAGTCCTACGATGTGCTGTTGGAGAACACCATCGGTGTGTATGGTACCGGCTTGCTCGACGCCATCACCGATGAGGATATCCTCGCCCAGTATGCGCAAGAGGCGGCGGACGGCAAACTCCACAACGGTCTCAACCCCGCTTTCTACAACGGTTCTTTCCAGACATCAGGTTACTACAAAAATGACCCGCAGTGGGGACCCAAGCGTTTCACCTACGCCCTCACGCGCGGACCAATCCTCGACGCTGCCGGTGCCAACGCTATCTGGAACATCACCAACGTCACCCGTTCCGACCGTCGTTACCACTACCTGGACCTCAACGGCACCATCTATGCCGAGTACGCCTCCAAGGACCCCGAGGTACAGGCGGGCTTTGCCGAGTATATCGCACAAGTGGATCCTAATCACGAGCATGCCGACTGGTGGACCGACGACATGCAGGCAAACATCTACAACTACCTGACCAGCAAGGAACTGCCGGCAGAAATGTCCGACGCCGAATATACCCAGGTGATGACCTGGCACCGCGGTCTGGCTGTTCCCGCTGCGCGTAACGTCACCGACAAGCAGGTGCTCCGCGGCAAGGAGTTGTTCACCCAACTCGGATGTGCCTACTGTCACCGTCCGTCCTGGACCACCGGACAGGACCAACTCCGCGACCCGAACTTTTTCTTCACCGGAGTGGACGACATGCCCCGTTATCCGAACCAGGTCATCTGGCCCTACACCGACATGGTACAGCACAAGCTATGTATGCCGAACGACATCCGTACCGGTTGGTGCCGTACCACCCCGCTCTGGGGGCGAGGTCTGCACCAGAAAGCCACCGGTGACGAGCACGAAGCCCGTCTGCACGACACCCGCGCTCGCAACGTCATCGAGGCAATCATGTGGCACGGCTACAGTCGGGAGAGTGACGCCTACTATCCCACGCAGCAGTTCTACAAGTTGAAGAAAACCGACCGCGACGCTGTCGTTGCCTTCATCAACGCAATTTAAGGTAACTACTATGCTGCTACAACATAACATTTTGGCATTGTTTCTGCTGTTAGCAGTCATTGCATTATTGTACGTACTCGGAGAGCGGTTCGCCGCTTTTCGGGTACTGCGTACTTACAAGGCGGCTGTGCCGGTCATTGCCTACGTGGTCATCATCACCGTCGTGATGGGGCTGGTACGGCAGGAGAGGGGCGGGCATTGGTTTCACGACATGCTCTCCTTCTGGCCTTTCTGGCTCGCCTATATTCTCATGGTTATTGTATTGGGAATCACCATCACCGACCGTATCCGCAAAATCATTGTCCGCAGGCGGTTCCTGTGGCGGACCGATGTGCCTTTCCTCCTCAATCATGCCGGACTCTTCCTCGCCATCGTTGCGGCGACATTGGGCAGTGCCGACATTCAACAACTCCGGATGATGGTCACCACCGGACAACTGCAGCAAGTCGCCTACAACGAATCGGGTGATGAAGTGCCGCTGCCTTTTGCCGTTGAACTCAAACGTTTCATCATGGAGACCTACGAAGACGGTTCGCCCAAACGTTTTGCCTCCGACCTGCGTTTTCTTACCAACGACCGGCAGGTACTCACTGCCACGGTGGATGTCAACCGCCCCGCCAACCTGAAGGGCTACAATATCTACCAGTTCGGCTACGATGAGGCAGCCGGACCTGCCAGCGAGTACAGTATCCTGCAGATTGTGCGCGACCCATGGCTCCCGGCCGTTTATACCGGCATCTACATGCTCCTCTTTGGCGCCCTCTGGTCCCTTCTGATAAAAAAAGTTGAAACTTGAAAGAAATGCATTTTCCTCATCGCAACGCATGAACTATCCACTTCTTTCAACTTTCCACTTCTTTCAACTTTCAACTTTCAACTTCTTTCAACTATCCACGGCTCTGCCGATCGTACGAGCCTTGCGAGTAAAGAACTTTCAACTATCAACTTCTTTCAACTATCAACTATCAACTATCAACTATTTCCCCCTCATGCCTTGGAACTATTTTCTCTATTTTGCCGTTTCCGCCCTGCTCTTGTGGATTGCAGGCGCTGTTTGTGCGTGGGTGCGCCTGCGCAAAGTGGCACTATGCCTGTACGGAGCCGGCCTGTTGGTTTTCCTCGCTTTTATTGTTACGATGTGGGTGTGCCTGCAGCGGCCGCCTATGCGTACACTGGGTGAGACGCGGCTGTGGTACTCCTTCTTTTTGGCAACCATCGGTTTCTTTGTTTATCTGCGCTGGAAATATCCATGGATTCTGTCCTTCTCTACACTCATGGCACTGGTGTTTATCTGTATCAATATTTTCAAGCCGGAAATACACACCAAGGCACTCATGCCCGCCCTGCAGTCCCCGTGGTTCGCACCGCATGTTATCGTTTATATGTTCGCCTACGCACTGCTTGCAGCGGCGACTTTGATGGCACTATATGCCCTCTTTGCCAAGAAAAAAGAAACCTTTCTGCCGCAAATCGACCAACTTGTCGCGCTGGGCATCGCGTTCCTTACCTTCGGCATGCTGTTCGGTGCCTTGTGGGCGAAAGAGGCGTGGGGGCATTATTGGACATGGGACCCTAAGGAAACTTGGGCTGCCGCCACTTGGTTCGCATACTTGGTGTACCTGCATTTCCGCCGGTGGAAACCGCTGAACACCCGTTCCGCCATTGCCGTTCTGCTCATCGCTTTCTGCATGCTGCAAATGTGTTGGTGGGGCATTAACTACCTCCCAGCAGCCAAAAACAACTCCGTACATACCTACGGCTCCACCAGGTAAAACGGTAAGGGCACTTCTAAAAAATACGTTATTTTGATGTCTTATCTACGCTTCGCTCCGAACGATCGTAAACGTGCGAGTTTTATCTTGTTCGCTGCCCTGCATAATTCTCATAACTCACACACAAAAAAAAGAGCCGCCTATGAGCGACTCTTTTTCTGTGTGGCGGAGGAAGGGATCAAGCCAACGACAATCAGTTTATTACCCCGATGGTCTACCACTGCTCTACTCCGCGATACTTCTTTCCTATCTGGAAAGCGACTGCAAAGGTACTGCTTTTTTTTGACATGACCAAATTTTTTGCCCTAAAAATGCACTTTTCGATAGATTTTTCTTGTTTTCCACTCTATTTTCGCTCTTTTCCTGAACAATCCCGGTCTTTCGCCACCGCAGTAGATACCTCTCCTTGTAACCCCGCTCCTCACCTCCATTCTATGGACTCCGCCTCCCTGACACCTGTTATGGCTGCCGTTAGAAATGGGGGATTCACTGCGCATGTGTTGGCTCAAACAGGTGCTCTATAGGCACCTCTTTCAAGGTGGAACCTTTGGCAACGGATATTTTGCCCGTTTCTTCGGATACGATTATCGCCATGGCATCAGTTTTCTCCGTGATACCCAAGGCGGCGCGGTGACGCAGACCGTAATGAGTGGGTATGTCGGTGTCCTTCGATACCGGCAAAATGCACGCTGCGGCTACAATCTTGTTGTCTGCGATAATAACGGCACCGTCATGCAGAGGCGTGTTCTTGAAGAAAATGTTTTCTATCAGGCGCGAAGACACGTCTGCATTAATCATTTCGCCTGTGTCCTCAAACTCGCGCAGGTTGTTCGTACCCTGTAGCACTATCAGTGCACCCGTTTTGCTGCGCGACAGGTGGTGGCACGCCGTGATAATGCGCTGGCGCATCTCTTCGTCTTTCACGTCCTTGCGTGTCCTGCGCCATTTGCTGAAAGTCAATTGTGAGCCGAAGCGGTAGATGATGTTGCGCAACTCCTCCTGAAAAATAACCACCAGCGCTATGGCTCCAATTGAGATGAAGTAGTTGAATATCGCACCCGTCAACTCCAGGTCGAACACAAAACTGACAAAGAACCAGATGACCAGGATCATCAGTATGCCCCAGAACAGGTTCACCGCTCCCGAGCGCTTTAGTAACTTGAATACCCAATATAGCATTCCCGCCACTAATAGTATGTCAATGACATCTTTTATCCCTATTT
>CAMOMF010000135.1 GCA_946619625.1 uncultured Bacteroidales bacterium | reverse complement strand
GTACGAGGGTAGCGCACGCGCACGGCGTAGCAGATCGTCCGGAACGCAGTGCAGGAAAGACCTAACTTTGCATTGCCAAACGTTTTGTTTTTGCCAATAATGAACGACTAAATATATTATGGTATGAAACGACTATTTACATGGATGCTTTTTAGCGCACTGATGCTGACAGCGCAAGCGCAACTATTCAACAGAAAAGCGGTAGAACGCTACACCCCCGGAACGGTGACGTTCAAGGACGGACACCAAACAACGTACCGCTGGGTGCAGTTGCCCTTTAGCGGACTGACCGAGATTATGGTGGCGAATGATGAAAAGCACAAGAAAAAAGAGACCATCCCCGCAACCGAAATCGAGAATATAACGGTCTGGACGGAAAAGTACCCCGACTCGTTGCTGACCTTGTACTACGTACATGCCGACAAGAGCAAGATACCCTTGGCGGGACTGGGCATGATTGGTATTTCCCTGAAAGACAATTGGGGACAGCCGATTGCGTCTTCTGCATGGGGAACGGTTTACCGCTGCCCGGGCTACTATGCCATTGACAAAAAGACAGGCAAGATTTACGAAGAGTACCTCCAGCATTACAGCAACATGGGGAACGGGATGATGCAGGTCAGCAGTATTCCCGCCATGTGCTTCCTGAAGTGCCGGAAGTACGAGAACGCGCAACTGATAGGCAGCAGCATTCCCGCCGTCCGGAGTTTGCTGTTTACTTATTTCTCGAAGAAAATTGCACCTTTCTTCGACGAGAATCCCACGATTGCCAAGGCGGTTGAAGACAAGTCGCTGAATGGCGGCGATATCCAGTATATCCTTGACGAGATGGCGGCGTTCTGCGGACTGACCGCCCCGGACGAGAAAGCGCCATTGGCGGAAGCGGACGTGGTGGTTTATCCCGAATACACCGAGGCAGAAATTAGTATGATGTTTGATTACTCCACGTGGTTCAACCGTTTTAACATGAAGAAAGACTCGCACACGCTCTCCGATTACGCCCGTATAGGTCATCATGGTACGGCAGTATTGGCAAAAAACGATGCCGTCTATGCGGTGACGGACCGCAACGTGGTCGGCTATGCCCGAACCGCCACCGTGGAGTGCTGGGTCGATGGCGGGACACGCCGTTTCGAACACTGCCGCGTATTGGGTGCGGAGACGGACAGAGGGGTCACCTATGTACTGCTGCCAGACGAGGCGGACTCGCTCGTGATACCCATCGACTCGCAACTGGTAGTGAATAAAAAACAACTGAAGAAAGACTATCACGACCTCGCCCGATGCGCAGATATCAACGGTAAGAGTTGGGTCAAACTGCTCGCTCAGTTCCCCAAACAGCGGATTCAGCGGATGCTTCATAGTCCGCATACCATGCCCCTGGATGTGGTACTGGAAACCATGACGGCGGGCAAGGGCCAACTGACGAAAGAGAAGAGCGGCAAGACGCGTGTCAAATCACGCTTGGGACTGGTTTCGGATGTGCGCTTTTGGGGGTTGGGCTTGTACTACGACAACTTTATCTCCCCTGTCAATATGTCGCAGGGTCTGGAGGTGGACTGGAATGTCGGACCCAGCAGAATAGCGGTGGTGGGCGCGCAAATAGGCTGTTTGATAGAAGATGCGTACCGCGTGAAAGAACTGCCGGGATCGAAGACCGTTCGGGAACCGATGGCAGCCTTGCAGTTCGGTATCTATGGCGGAGCGCAGGCGCCTCTACGCGTTGCCGACCGGCATCTGTTGTTGCCCCGTGTCACCCTCGGACTGAATTTCGGACCGTTCTTCGACGGCTATGATTATGCCCGCAAAGCCCATACGGTGTCCTCTTTCATTCTTGCCACCGACACCCGTGCCGGGCTGGATTATCGCTACGAGATGGACAAGGTGGATTTGTACTTCGGTGTACGGTACACATTCCATTTCTATGCCACGGACGCGCATATGGTTGCACCGGTCGTGAATAATACCGGACTGGACTTGTTGCCGTACGTCGAGCATGGTGTATCTGCCCATGCCGGCGTGTACTTTTGACACAAACTTTTGTTCAAATTCTAAATTGTGGCATAAATTTTGGCGCTTTTTTGCCAAAATATTTTGTCATGTCAAAAAAAAGCAGTACCTTTGCACCCGCAAAGGTTGTGACGCGCGTTTGGGGCAACCCCGATGGCGGCACTGCCTGCGCGCATGAAGAAAAATATAATAACAACTAACAAATATTTTAATTCATTCATTATGAAGATTGAAAAAGTACATGCAAGAGAGATTTTGGACTCTCGTGGCAATCCGACAGTGGAAGTGGAAGTAACCCTCGAGAACGGCGTAATGGGCCGCGCAAGCGTACCCTCCGGCGCTTCTACAGGTGAGAACGAGGCGCTCGAACTGCGTGACGGCGACAAAGGCCGCTACCTGGGCAAGGGCGTCCTGAAGGCTGTTGAGAACGTCAATAACATCATTGCTCCGGCTTTGAAAGGTGAGTGCGTGTTCGCACAGCGCGCTATCGACTACAAGATGTTGGCACTGGACGGCACTCCTACCAAGAGCAAACTGGGTGCCAACGCTATTCTGGGCGTCAGCCTCGCAGTCGCTCACACCGCTGCCGCAGCACTGCACATGCCGCTCTATCGTTACATCGGTGGCGCTAACACCTACGTACTGCCCGTGCCCATGATGAACATCATCAACGGCGGTGCGCACTCTGACGCTCCTATCGCTTTCCAGGAGTTCATGATTCGCCCCGTGGGTGCCAAGACCGAGCGCGAAGCCGTTCGTATGGGTGCCGAGGTATTCCATCACTTGGCTAAACTGCTGAAGAAACGCGGCCTCTCCACTGCTGTAGGTGACGAGGGCGGTTTTGCTCCGGCACTGAACGGTATCGAGGACGCTCTGGAGAGCATCTGCCAGGCTATCAAGGACGCCGGATACGAACCGGGTAAGGACGTCAAGATTGCCATGGACTGCGCTGCCAGCGAGTTCGCTACTTGCGAGAACGGCGAGTGGTTCTACGACTACCGCCAACTGAAGGACGGCAAGAAGAAAGATCCTAACGGCAAGAAACTGACTGCCGCTCAGCAGATCGACTACCTGGAGGAACTGATCACCAAGTATCCTATCGACTCTATTGAGGACGGTCTGGACGAGAACGACTGGGACAACTGGGTTAAACTGACCCAGCGTATTGGCGACCGCTGCCAATTGGTAGGCGACGACCTGTTCGTAACCAACGTACGTTTCCTCCCGACGGGTATCG
>CAMOMF010000134.1 GCA_946619625.1 uncultured Bacteroidales bacterium | reverse complement strand
TTCCTCATGGAGAAAGAAGTGGCCGCTGTGGACGCCGCCCTCTCTAACCTCAAGCGTCCGTTTGTAGCCGTTATGGGCGGCTCGAAAGTGTCCAGCAAGATCGGTATCATCGAGAACCTGCTTGGCAAAGTGGACAAACTTATCCTCTGCGGCGGTATGACTTACACTTTCTGCAAAGCACACGGTGGCGAGATTGGCGGCTCTATCTGCGAGGAGGACAAACTGGACGTAGCTCTCGGTGTAGAGGAACTGGCAAAGAAGAACGGCGTTGAACTGGTGATGGCTCCCGATGCTATCTGCGGCGACGCATTCTCTAACGATGCCAATCGGAAGGTTTTCCCATCGGACGCAATCCCTGCCGGATGGGAGGGTATGGATGCCGGTCCCGAGGCACAGAAACTTTTCGCTGAGGCTATCCGCGGCGCAAAGACTATCCTCTGGAATGGTCCTGCCGGTGTGTTCGAGTTCGACAACTTCTGCGATGGCAGCCGTGCCATCGGAAACGCCATTGCAGAGGCAACCGCCAACGGCGCTTTCTCGCTCATTGGCGGCGGCGACTCGGTTGCCTGCGTAAACAAGTTCGGCTTGGCAGACAAAGTATCGTATATCTCTACCGGTGGCGGCGCATTGCTGGAAGCCGTGGAGGGCAAAGTACTTCCGGGCGTAGCTGCTATTAAGGGCTAAACCATTTACCCATTCGGCATTGACCATTGAGGATTTACCTCTTGGTCATTTGCCATTGGGGGATTTACTTAGTTATCGAAACAAAAAGTATATGGAAATAGTAGGAAAAGTTATTCAAGTACTGCCGTTGCAGCAGGGGACAAGCAGCCGTTCGGGCAATCCTTGGACTCTGAAAACATTCATCATAGAGACGCAGGAGAACTACCCGCGCAAGGTGGCGATTGAACTCTTCGGCGACCAACGTATTGCCGATAATCCGGCAGAAGTAGACCAGATTGTCACTGTCAGTTTCGATCTGGAAAGCCGCGAGTTCAATGGTCGTTGGTACACCAGCGTCCGCGCATGGAAAGTGCTGCAAGGCGTTCAGACTCAAGCCGCTGCACCGGTGGCTCCCGTAGCGCCCGTGGCTGCTGCCGCTCCCATGGCTACACAGGGCATGGGTGTTCCTGTCGAGGCACCCGCTGCACCCGTCACCAACACGTTTGACGCGGTCGCTTCACAAGGTGACGACACCGACTTGCCGTTCTAACAAATAGGGCACTTCCCCCTCTTGGGAAGAACCCATAACAGAAACAATATTGTCTTTCAATCGTGAAGAAACGCGTTGCACTCATAGTGACTCTACTAATCATCCTTGCGGGGGGCATCACCGTTTGTGTCCTCCGCTGGGATGCATGGTTTGCCAACCCCGCCGAGCCCCTTTACCATGTACCCGACGAGCCGGGCAACATCGTTCTTACCTTTGGTGAGGATGCACGTTCCGAGCGGGTTGTATCATGGCGTGCCGGCAAAGATACAACGGCTGTTTCGCGTCTGATGTTGACAGACCTGCAAGACGGCACCACCGACACCCTGCCCGCCACCACGGCGTTCGTACGTTCGCGGAGCGGTGAAGCGGCTTTTCACAGGGTACATCTGAGCGGACTGCAGGCAGGCGATTACCGTTATCAGGTGGAAACAAACGGGTTGCAATCTGAGGCGTTCATCTTCACGATAGAGGACTACAACGGCCCGGAGGACAGGGACGAGTTCCTGCTCTTCGGCGACTTGCAGTACACCGACCAGGCAGAGGCGACGGCATTTATGCGGACGGCGGCATCCGCCTCCGAAGCGGCAGAGTTCTACGCCTATATCGGTGATATCATTGAGCGTCCCACCGACGAATACTGGCAATTGTTCTTCCCCTCCATGGAGGGGCGAACCGCCACTATCCCGCAAGTGGCAGCACTCGGCAACCACGAGTACCTGAAGGGCGTACGCAAGCATTTTGATGCCCGCTGGCCATACATCTTCGTAAACCCGCAGAACGGACCGGAGCGTTTCCTTGGCAGGACATACTATGTAGATTTCCCATATATGCGTCTGATTGTGTTGGACACGGACGCATTGCAGAACCTGTCCGACCACACCGTACTGCGCACATGGCTGACACAAGTGCTGCGGTATGAGTCAACGGGGTGGAAACAGACCAACAAGAAGAACAAGCGCTGGAACATCGTATTGATGCACCACCCTGTTTATTCCGCGGGCATGGGGCGCGACAATCCATCTGTGGCGTGGGCGCTGAGACACGTTCTGGAAGAGGCGGACTTGGTGGTTGCAGGACATGACCACAATTACGCCCGTCACCGCCACAAGGGGCACACTCCCGCCTATGTGATTCTCTCGTCCAGCGCCAAATCGTACCTGCCCAAATGCAGTCCGATTGAGGAGCGCTTGGGCAGCAATCATGCTTTCTTCTCTCGCCTGAGTGTGGAGCAAGACACCATGTTCATGCAGACTTACATGGTGGATTCACTCAACCGGCCGCAGGTATATGACCAACTGCTGTTCATCCGCGGCGAAGAATATGCCGAGGTTATCCCCGGCGACTCGCTTCCACCGGAGCTGCTGGATCTGCCAGCAAGGTATGAAGGACGTTCGGACATGCGGGTAAGGCGATTTATGAACCGTCGGAACTATCGCATGCAACAAGCAAAATAAGGCAAAAAGAAAGAACCTAATACCTCTTGAACGCCAAAACCGATGCCATAGTATTGCGGCTCGCTCCGCACAACGAGAAATCGTCGTTGCTACACTTGTACACGCGCTCACACGGGCGCATGCAGTTCATAGTGTATGGTCAGCGCGGACGGTCAAAGAAAGGTATCACGGCACTATTGGAGCCGCTGAATCTGTTACATATAGAAGCCGTAGTGCGCAACAACCAAGTAGGGCAACTACGCGAGTGTGAATTGGCGTATGTTCCGCGCTCGCTGATGTCCGACCACAGCCGACGATGCGTGGCGCTGTTCATCTCGGAGATACTGAGTCGCACACTCACCCACCCCGAGCAGGACGAAAGGCTGTTTGAGTTTCTGACAAGGACAGTACGCGAACTGGACACATGCGACGACCCGCAGAACGTGCACTTGCGTTTCTTGGTTGGATATGCCGAGCA
>CAMOMF010000133.1 GCA_946619625.1 uncultured Bacteroidales bacterium | reverse complement strand
CGGGCTGTGCCGGAATAATTCCGGCGTAATGGAAGAAAGAACAGCCCTTGGGGGCTGTGCCCGAATAATATCCGGGCGCAAGGGACAAAACGTGCTCATAAAACAAAGAGTAAGGAGCAAGGAGCAAGCGCCCTAAGGGCTATTCTTTCCTCGCAGGCTCGGACGATCACTGCGTGTGCGGTGCGGCTGTTCCGCTTCAGGTGTCGCAGATGACGCGTGCGAATAGCGGGGAAACGAACAAAAGAGCGAAGAATGTGTAGAAAATCTTTTTCATTGTGGGGTTGATTTTATCTGTTTTCCAAGAGGGTTACCGCGGTGGTGAGGTCTTGCTGGAAACGGCTGTGAGTCAGCAGGAAATCGTCACAACCGGCGGTTCGGGACAACCATTCGTACAGAGCGGGGTCCATCTGCTGAACGTAGTCGGCAATTGCCTGTTCGATGTCGTCGCGCTGCCATTCCATGGTGGAATGGGCATACACCTGCAATTTCTGGTGAAAGAAACAATAAGCAATGTCGGAAGAGTCGGACGTGGTTTGAGATGGTTTGAAGTGGTTTGATGTTGTTTGATGCCCTGCGGGCGTTTGAAATGGTTTGATGTTGTTTGATGTTGTTTGATGCCCTGCGGGCGTTTGAGACGGTTTGAGATGGTTTGAAATTGCTTGAGTGCCTTGCAGGTGGTTGGAAGGCAGTCGGGAAAGGCCGGCTTCGGTCATCAGTCCCATCGCGGAGAGACGTGCACAACGGTCGAGGTTGAGTTGGGTCCAATGGCTGTTCTTGCGGCGGGGGGAGAGTCGTTGCGCCAATCTGCCGTCGGGCAGGCGTTTGAGAGTACTGTCAATCCACCCGAAACAGAGCGCCTCTTCCACTATTTCTTCATAGAAAATGGTTCCGGGGCGGGGCTGTTTGCCACGGTTGCAGGTCACCCAACACTCGCGTGCTGTGTCGTGGTTCTTGAGCAACCACTCGCGCAATTGCTGCCGACTATCATATTCCAACAAAAGACTAATCATACGGTGTTCTATGTGCCAAAAGTGGGGACTGCGGCTGTTCCGCTTCATCATCTGCAAAACTGCCCGCAAATATTGTGCCAAGCTAAAAAAGGAATGTCACTATCAAAAGTCCAATTCCAAAATGAGGATACAAGAAAATGTAAAAAATATTCTCGTTTTTCATTTTTTTGTCAGAAAAATTTGGTCATGTGGATATTTTTTTGTAATTTTGCACCCGCAAAGGATGTGCACATGCACCCCTTGAGCGGTCCGACCTGCGCGAAAGGCGGTCGAACAAACAGAAAAACAGACAAATAAGTACAAAAAATGAATATATCTTACAAATGGTTGAAGCGCTACTTGAATGTGCCTGACAGCGCAGAGGAAGTAGCCAAACACCTCACCTCCATCGGTTTGGAAGTGGGGACAGTGGAAGAAGTACAAACAATCCGCGGAGGCTTGCAGGGTTTGGTCACCGGCGAGGTACTGACCTGCGTAGAGCACCCGGATTCCGACCACCTGCATATCACAACGGTTGCCATCCGTCCGTCTGACGGTTCGGGCGAGCCGGGGACGCCGGAGAACCCGCTGCAGATAGTATGCGGTGCGCCTAACTGCCGGCAGGGGCTGCACGTGATTGTTGCCACCCTCGGCACGGTGCTGTACGATGGCGATGACAGTTTCACCATCAAGAAAAGCAAGATCCGCGGCGTGGAGTCGTTCGGCATGCTGTGCGCCGAGGACGAGATTGGTGTAGGCAGCAGCCATGACGGCATCATCGAACTGCCGCTGGACACTCCCATCGGTGTCCCCGCCGCCAAGTACTACAACGTGGAGAGTGATTTCGTTATTGAGGTGGACATCACCCCGAACCGCTCGGACGGCGCCAGCCACTACGGCGTGGCACGCGACCTATACGCCTACTACAAAGCGCACGGCGTGGACCTGACTCTGAGCAAACCGCAACCCACCCTGCCTGCCAAGTCAGCCGAACTGCCCATAGAGGTACAGGTGGAGAACCGTGAGGGTGCTCCGCGCTACTCGGCACTGTGCATTCAGGGCGTGACCGTGAAAGAGTCGCCCGAATGGCTGCAAAACGCCCTGAGAACGATTGGTTTGCGACCCATCAACAACGTAGTGGACGTGACCAACTTCGTCCTGCACGAAATGGGACAAGCCCTGCACGCTTTCGACTACGACAAGATACGAGGGCACAAGGTGGTTGTGAAGAACGCCGTTGAAGGTCAGCATTTTACCACCCTTGACGGCATTGAGCGCACGATGAGCGGCAAGGACTTGATGATTTGGAACGCGGAGGAGCCCATGTGTATCGCAGGCGTTTTTGGCGGGCATGACAGCGGCGTCACCGAGCATACGACCAACGTTTTCCTGGAATCCGCCTATTTCGAGCCCGTCACCATCCGCAAGACGGCACGCCGGCACGGACTGTCCACCGACGCCTCGTTCCGCTACGAGCGCGGCTGCGACCCGAACAACACGTTGTGTGTACTGCGCCGCTGCGCCGAACTGATTCTGGAGACCGCAGGCGGACAGATTGCGTCCGACGAGATAGATATCCGGTCCGCCTCGTTCGAGCCGTGGAAAGTGACACTCTCGCAGAAAGAGTGCAACGACCTGATTGGCAAGGCACTGCCCGAAGAAACCATCAAGACCATCCTGGAGGCACTGGAGATAAAGATTGCGAAGGAGAGAGTGTGTGACAGTTGCGGACTGAAAGTGTGGGAACTGGAGGTGCCCCGTTACCGTGTGGATGTGCAGCGTCCCTGCGATGTGATTGAGGATATCCTGCGCATATACGGCTACAACAACGTGGAACTGAGTGACAATCTGCACTCCAACCTGTCCTATTCGGTCAAACCGGACAGCACCGCCATGCAGCGCCGTCTGAGCGAGCAACTGACGGCTCAGGGCTTCAACGAGATACTGAACAACTCGCTCACGAAAACAGCGTATTACGAAGGAAACCAACTGCTCCCCATCGAGCACTGCGTACGCATCATGAACCCGTTGTCGCAAGACCTGGGTGTGCTGCGCCAGACACTGCTGTACGGCGGATTGGAGTCCATCAGCCGCAACGTGAACCGCAAGAACAGCGACCTGAAGTTCTACGAGTTCGGCAACTGCTACCATTTTGATGCGGAGCAAAGAGCCAAGAGCAAAGAACAAGGAGACGCGAACCCGCTGAAAGCATACAGCGAGGAGATGCACCTCGGACTGTGGCTCACCGGCAACAAACTGGCACCGACCTGGACGGGCACGCCCGAACGCGTCAGTTTCTTTACCCTGCGCGGGTACGTGGAGGCGCTGCTCCGCCGGATAGGTGTGAACGTAGAGCGCTGCACGTTCGAGCCCATTCAGAATGAACTGTTCTCCGACGGACTGAGTATCAAATCGGTTAACAAACAGACGCTGGGCTTCATCGGCATCGTGGACCACAAGTTGCGCAAACAGTTTGACATCGAGAACGATGTATATTACGCCGACCTCAGTTGGACGGAACTACTGAGACAAAACAAGATGTACAAACCCGTCATCAACGACCTGCCCCGTTTCCCCGAAGTGAAACGCGACCTCGCATTGTTAGTGGACAAGACACTTCCGTTCGCCGAACTGCTCGCCGCAGCCAAGCAGACCGAGAAGAAACTGCTGAAGGATGTGTACCTGTTTGACGTGTATGAGGGCAAGAATCTGGAGCCGGGCAAGAAATCGTACGCGCTGAGTTTCATACTGCAAGACGAAGAAAACACGTTGAAAGATGCGCAGATAGAGGCCATTATGGCGAAACTGCAACGCACCTTTGAGGACAAATTCGGAGCCAAACTACGCTGATGAACTACACGGACGAAATACTACGCAGGCGCACCTTTGCCATCATCTCCCACCCGGACGCCGGTAAAACGACACTGACCGAGAAACTGCTGCTGTACGGCGGGGCTATCCATGTGGCGGGTGCCGTGAAATCCAATAAGATACGCAAGACTGCCACCTCGGACTGGATGGAGATTGAGAAACAGCGCGGCATATCCGTCGCCACCTCGGTGATGGGGTTTGAGTACTCACCCACTCTGCCCGGCAACGAGGGACAATCGTTCCATATCAATATCCTTGACACCCCGGGTCACCAGGATTTCGCCGAGGACACGTTCCGCACCTTGACCGCCGTCGATTCGGTCATCATCGTGATTGATGCCGCCAAGGGTGTGGAGACGCAGACACGGCGACTGATGGAAGTGTGCCGCATGCGCAAAACGCCTGTGATGGTGTTTATCAACAAGATGGACCGCGAAGGGAAAGACCCGTTCGACCTGCTGGACGAGGCGGAAAGAGACCTGGGTATTCGGGTGAGACGGGTGTCGTGGGCCATCAACACAGGTGACACGTACACGCGG
>CAMOMF010000132.1 GCA_946619625.1 uncultured Bacteroidales bacterium | reverse complement strand
CAGCTCTGCAATACGGGCGGCTAACGCTTTAGCCTCGCTTCCGGCAAGTCGGCTCTGTAGACCCTCGTTTTCGAAAGCGGGTGCAAAATTACTGCTTTTTTTTGACATGACCAAATATTTTTACAAAAAAATTTACTTTTTATGCGTTTTTCGGGCATTTTTGCCCGTTTTAAGGGGGTAAAATAGTGAATTTCTCGAATGAAAACAATATTTTCATTCTTCGATCTGCTTCGCCGTGCTCGAACGAATAGGGAGCCTTTCGTTCTTCGATCTGTAAAACTGTGCTCGAACGAAAAGGGGCTTTGGGAGTGAAGGAGTGTAGGAGTGTAGACCCATGTAACGGGGTGGAGAGGGGACGAAGACATTAATATAATACGCGGGCGCGCGAATAAGGGAGAAAGGGAGGAGACGGAGAGCGGGATGACATCTCGCAATTATATAGACGGATGCCATATATCATATGACTATTGAGGAATAGAACTGCATGACGGGACAAAGAGAGGATGAGATGAAAACAGGAGAAGATGAATAAGAATTGCCACAGTGAAAGCATATTTGTGAGGCGTTGATGCGGGGCGAGTCGGCTTTATCCTACGTGTATCCTACGTGTATCCTACGTATATCTTACGTGTATCCTACGTGTTTCGAACGTGTATCTATAGCGGGGATATGAGAGGAAAAGACAAGTTGCAACGGAAATGAAATAAGCACACGCAGGAATAACAAGGAGCAAAGAACAAGGAACAAAGCACGCGGAGCGATCGTTCGTAGCGAAGTGAAGATAAGAACAAAGAGCAAGGAACAAGGAACAAAGAGCAAAGAGCAAAGATTCAGCCCTTGCGGGCTGTTACCCGAATACTATTCGGGCGAAATGGACGAAACGTGCTCACAGAACAAAGAAAAAGGAACAAGGAACAAGGAGCAAGGAGCAAAGATTCAGCCCTTGCGGGCTGTTACCGGATATATCCGGCGAAATTGACGAAGCGTACTCATAGAACAAAGAACAAGGAGGGAATAATGGTTAAGAGAGGGCAGAGAGGAGGGCAGTGCAGGAGGTGAGGAGGTCGCGGTAAGTAGCCTCGAAATCGCCGGTGTACCAAGGGTCGGCAACATCACGAGAGAGAGCCGCACATTCCATCATCATGGAGATTTTGTGGTCAGGGTCGGATGGAATAATACGGGAGAGCCAGCGGTGGTTGCTGTTGTCCATGAGGATAATATGGTCATAGAAATGGTAGTCGCGCGGGGTGACTTGTCGGGCGACACGGGAATGGAAAGGGATGCCCTTCTCACGCAGTTTGCGTTGCGCGGGAGGATAGATGTCGTTGCCAATCTCCTCGGTAGAGACAGCGGCGGAGTCGATAAAGAAATCGGCAGAGCGGCCTGCCTTGTCCACAAGGTGCTTGAAAATAAACTCCGCCATGGGCGAACGGCAGATATTGCCATGACAAACAAAAAGTATCTTTTTCATTAAAGCATGCATTTGGAGGTGCAAAGGTAATACTTTTTTTTGAAACATGCAAGTTTTGCGGCATAAAGTTGCGTAAATCCTTGCGGAGTTTACACTTTATTTGCAAAAGACTTATTCGTTTTAGAAAACTCGACAGTCTTTACTGCAAAAAGTTGCGTAAACAATAATTGTTTACACTTTTTTTACAAAAGACTTGCAAATGTTAAAAAAAAGCAGTATCTTTGCACCCGAAAAATGAATGAGATCATTACACATATCAATGACGCGCTGTGGAGTTATGTACTTATCGGGGCGCTGGTGGGCTGCGGGCTATGGTTTACATGGAAGACAAAAGGTGTACAGTTCCGCATGGTGGGCGAGATGTTCCGTCTGCTATTTGAAACCGTGAAATCGGCGGAGGAAGAGAGCAAAAGTCAGAAAGAAGAAACGACAGAGGGGGCGAAGAAACAGAAGAGACATATATCCTCGTTTCAAGCTTTTGCGGTGTCGGTGGCTACACGTGTAGGAACGGGTAACCTTGCAGGCGTAGCAACAGCCATCGCCGTGGGCGGTCCGGGGGCAGTGTTCTGGATGTGGGTGATCGCGCTAATCGGTTCCGCTACGGCGTTTGTAGAATCGACGCTGGCGCAATTATTCAAACAAAGGAACAAAGAGTCGTTCATTGGCGGTCCGGCGTATTATATAGAGAAAGGTCTGCACAAACACTGGATGGCTGTGCTGTTTGCGGTACTGATAACATTGCAGTTTGCACTGTCGAACAACTCCGTACAAGCCAACACTATCTGCGGTGCGATGCAAGAAGCGTTCGGTTGGGACCCTCTGACAGTGGGGTTGGTGCTGGCAGCCATGGCATTGGTGATTGTGTTCGGCGGGATACAACGAATAGCGAAAGTGAGCAGTGTGTTAGTTCCGCTGATGGCTATAGGTTACCTGATATTGGCTGTAGTGGTTATTATCATGAACATTGAATATCTGCCGAGTGTGCTGAAAGTGATCATAACCAACGCTTTCGGCATAGAGCAAGGCGTGGGCGGGGCGATAGGTACGACGATTATGAACGGCGTGAAGAGAGGCTTATTCAGTAACGAAGCGGGTGAAGGCAGTGCGCCTAATGTGGCGGCGACGGCGACCACTTCGCACCCCGTCAAACAGGGACTGATACAGGCACTGGGTGTGTTCACCGACACGCTGCTGGTGTGCTCGTGCACGGCGTTTATCATCCTCATCAGCGGCTTGTACGACGTGCCGGAGTTGAACGGCATTGCTCTGACCCAAGCGGCATTAGAGAGTGAAGTGGGCGGTTTTGGTCCGATATTTGTAGCAATTGCGATATTCCTGTTCGCGTTCTCCAGCATCATTGGCAATTACTATTACGGCGAGGCGAATATCCGCTTTATCACCAACAACAAGAATGTGATGACGGTGTTCAGAGTGTTCTCGGCGGGCGTAATGGTGGTGTTTGGGGCGGTGGCGAGCCTTGAGACGGTGTGGAACATAGTGGATCTGGTGATGGCGTTCCTGACGACATGCAACCTGATTGCCATTGTACTTCTGGGCAAGTACGCCTTCAGACTGCTGGACGACTATTGCGGACAAAAGAGACGGGGTGTTGAGAGTCCGGTGTTTCATAAACATATCGTGCCGGAGATAGAGAAAGAGATAGACGGGTGGGAGAATTAAGAGTGCAGAAGAGAATGAAAGTAGTGGTAGCGATAGATGCTTTCAAGGGCTGTTTGCGTTCGATGGAAGCGAACCATGCGGCGGCAGAGGGTGTGCGTAGGGCCTACCCGGAGGCGAACATATGTGAAGTGGCGGTAAGTGACGGCGGAGAGGGGTTTATAGACGCCATGGCTATGAAAGGAGGAGAATTGAAGAGCGTGAACGTACATGACCCGCTGATGCGCGAAGTGAGGGCACAGTACCTACTGCAAGGCCAGACGGCGTTGATAGAGGCAGCAGAGGCGTGCGGTCTTTGGCGACTGAAACCCGAGGAACGGAACCCCCTGGTGGCTACGAGTTACGGTGTAGGGGAGATAGTAGCAGACGCTGTAAGGAGCGGAGCGAAGACCATCATCGTGGGACTTGGCGGAAGCGGGACGAGCGATGCCGGCCAAGGGATGTTGGAGGGCGTTTTGGGGACAAAAAGCAAGAATCCCTGTCCTGACATTTCGAGTATCCTACAAGGAGATAAGATAAGAGTTATTATTGCAACGGATGTGGAGAATCCGCTGTGCGGAAAGAATGGTGCGGCGCATGTGTTCGGTCCTCAGAAAGGTGCCACGGCAGAGATGGTGGAAGAGTTAGACAAGCGTGCCAAGGCTTTTGCGGAGACCGCTGCCCGTGATATGGGTTTTGACTGCTCGGAGCAGTCCGGTGCGGGTGCTGCAGGCGGATTGGGGTATGCGTTTATGCAATTCCTGCACGCGGAACGCCGTTCGGGCATCGACATAGTAGCCGAGACTATTGGTCTGGACTCCCTGACGGCTGACGCAGACCTGGTGATTACCGGCGAAGGGAGTGCAGACAGGCAGACACTGATGGGTAAGTTACCCATGGGCATACTCCGCCATTCGGGCTCGGCACCCGTCATACTGATAGCAGGGCGCGTGAGTGACAGAGAGGAACTTCAGGGCGCAGGATTTGCCGAGGTGGTGTGCATCAATCCACCCGGATTGCCCATGGAGGAGGCGCTACGCCCGGAAACAGCGAAAGAGAATATTCGAAAGACCGTATATAAATTAATAAGTGAATGATAGTTTGCATTGCAGAGAAACCCGCCGTGGGTAGAGACATCGCCAGAGTGCTGGGCGCGACGACCCAGCGGGACGGTTACATGGAAGGCAACGGTTACCAAGTAACCTGGACTCTTGGTCACTTGTGCGCGTTGCTTGACCCGCACGACTACGATTCGCAGTGGAAGAGTTGGACCATGAGTTCTCTGCCCATGATCCCTACCCGTTTCTGGATAAAGGTGACGGAGGACAAAGGCGTACAGAAACAATTCAATACCATACAGAGGCTGTTCAGTCAAGCGGACGAGATTATCAACTGCGGCGATGCGGGACAAGAGGGAGAATTGATTCAGCGCTGGGTGCAGCAGAAGGCGGGTGCCAAGTGTCCGGTGAAGCGGTTGTGGATATCGTCCCTGACGGAAGAAGCCATCCGTGAGGGATTCCACCAACTGAAAGACCAGAGTGAGTACCAACACCTCTACGAAGCGGGCTTGATGCGGTCGATAGGTGACTGGTTGTTAGGGATGAATGCAACGAGGGCATACACACTGCGGTACAAAAACAACCGCACTGGAACAGACCGTGCACCTCTGAGCGTGGGTAGAGTACAGACGCCGACATTGGCACTGATAGTAGAACGACAGAAAGAGATAGACCACTTCGTGCCCCACACCTATTGGGAGATAAAGACCGAGTACAGGGGGGTGACGTTCAGTGCGATAATGAAGAAAGAGGAGGACGAGCCGAACAGTCCGGGCTTAGAGCCGATTATGTCGGCAGAGGAAGGGGAGCGGATAGTGGAGCGTTTGCACACATTACCGTTTACGGTGACACAAGTAGAGAAAAAGAAAGGGACGGAATATGCGCCGCGCCTGTTTGATCTGACCAGTCTGCAGGTGGAATGCAACAAGCGTTACGGTTATTCGGCGGACAAGACGCTGAACCTGATACAGAGTCTGTACGAGAAACATGTGACCACATATCCCCGCGTGGATACAACGTTTTTGAGCGATGATATTTACCCGAAAGTGCCGGGAATCTTCAAGGGAATTGAAGGCTCCTTCCCGCAGATAGGCCGCCTGCGCGAGTTGATGAGAGAGGAGCAACAGAAAACAGGTAAAGCCCCGAAATTGCCCAAATCGAAGAAAGTGTTTGACAACTCGAAGGTGACGGACCACCATGCCATTATCCCGACAGGACAAGCGCCCAATGCGCTGAGTGCGGAGGAGAAGAAAGTATATGAGATGGTTGCGCTCCGTTTTATTGCTGCATTCTATCCCGACTGCAAGACCAGCACAACGACTATCTTCGGTATAGTGGCAGACGATGAGAACCGCGAGAAGGCGGACGGTAATGGCGTGCCGTTCAAGGCAAGCGGCAAGCAAATACTGGTTCCCGGATGGAGAGAGGTATTTGCGGAGAGGAGTGCAGGAGAGCAGGAACTTAGGAGTTCAGACAATAGTAATAGTAATAACAGTGATAATGGTAATGAAAGCGGGTCGGGAGACCAAGCAGAAGAAAGACTTTTGCCGGAGTTCAAGGCAAAAGAACAGGGACCACATACACCTGCGTTGATAGAGAAACAGACCACTCCACCAAAGCCCTACACCGAAGCGACACTGCTGCGCGCCATGGAGACCGCAGGCAAGTTGGTGGAAGACGAAGAACTGCGCGATGCGCTGAAAGAGAATGGTATAGGTCGCCCCTCTACGCGTGCGGAGATTATCAAGAAGCTGTTCCAACGCAACTACATCGTAAGCAAAGGGAAGAGTCTGTACCCTACCCCTGTGGCTGTTGAACTTATCCGTTTTGTTCAAACTCCGCTGTTAAAGTCGGCAGAACTGACCGGTCAATGGGAGAAGAAACTGCGCATGATAGAACGGGGTGAGATGGAGGCAAAGGCTTTTCTAGATGAGTTGAAACAACTGACCATGGAGGTGGTGTATGAGGTTAAGACGAGCAAAGTGGGCATGGTGTGTCCCGTATGCCGTCAAGGTGTCATCATCAAGGGGCATAGTGCGTATGGTTGCAGCCGTTGGAAGGAAGGGTGCACATACAGAGAGCCTTTACCACCCGCTTTTCAGACCGTGAACAACACGCCCTCGGCTACAAACAACCCTGTAAACAATACCCCCAACCCTTAGTCTTCGAGCGGTTTGTGCCAATCAGCCAACAGTATGCCCACCGCGGCGAAGAAGAGCATGAGTACCACCCACTCGAAAAGCAGCAGGAGCGGCTTCGGGCTGATGATTTCGGGCAGTTGTGCCGGATAGTCGATGACCTTGGCAGGCAGTGCTTGTGAGGCGAGCATGACGGCAGACTCTTCGCCTTTCTGGCTGAGGTAGAGATACAGTTTTTCCTTTAGTTGCTGCTGACGACAGAGTTCGACGTACTCACGTTCCTGCGTGGGTACGGAACTGATTTTGTCGTCCCACTCACGTTGCTGCGCTTTCAGGTTGCTGATACTGATTTCAAGCCCCTCTTTCTGTCCGTCCAGACTCTTGAGGATATTGCGGCGCATCTGAGCAATCTGCTCACGCTGCTGCATGAAGACGGGATTGTTCTCGGATGCCGATTGAGAGAGCCGTATATGCTCAACGACCAGCCGGTTGTAGTCGATGATAAGGTTCTGCAGCGAACCGTCCTGTACGCCAAGGTTGGCAGGGATAAGGGCGGTTTGGTCGGAGTTGTCGGAAAGCAGGGAACGGATATACTCGATGAGCCGTTCCTGTGTGCGCAGTTCGGCAAGACGCGTCTCGTAGGATTGTGAGGCGTGCATATACATGGTACCCTCCTGCGAGAGGTCGGTGATGAGATGCTGTTTGCGGTAGGCTTCAACCGCCGTCTCGATGGAGTCCAATTGTGATTCGACTATGCGGAGGCGTCCGGCGATGAACTCAGCGGAGCGCCCTGCCAGCACATCTTTGTCCTGTGCAGAGAAATTGTTGTATAGGTCGATGACGCGGGTGAGGAAATCCTCCATGCGACGGGGCATGTCGGTATTGGTGGAGAGTTTGACTATATTGCTCTCGCGGGCTGCGCGAACCACGGCAACCGTCTTTTGCATCTGAAAAACTGCCACAGAGAGGGGCAGAACTGTCGTACGCAGTTGGTAGGGCTTGGCGGATGAATCCTGAGTGCCTTGAATAGTTATAGGGCCAATCAGTGTATGGACGGTTTCGCCGTCCTTGGCAGTGTAGGAGGCTTTCTGTCTCCACGTAAAACGTTGCTTGCCATATCGGACAATAAGGTGGTAGGAAGAGCCGTCAAAGCGGGTGTCTATACGGGCTACTTCTTTCATTGTATCCAACACCTGCGCATCCAACAGGAGATTACAGGAGGTTTTCTCGTACTCACCCACCCAGCGGAGCCGCGCTTTGCGGCGCTGCTCGGTTTGCAAGCCCAGGTCGCGGATAGCGTCACCGTAAATACGTCGGGAGGAAAGCACTTCCACTTCGTCCTGCACGTTGTCGGTGCCGGACAGACCCATTATACGCATCATGTCGTCGGTGGGCCGTGCGTTGTCATCCTGCGTACGGAGCATGAGGGAAGCGGATACTTGGAAAGTGGGGGTGGAGGACATATAGATGCCTACGGCAACCAACGCACCCAGTAGAGCCGCTGCGAGCAGGACATACCAACGACGAATCAGTAGGCGGAGGATATGATTGATATTGACTTGCATAGTTACTTGTATATTAGACGTCCACGGCGCGGAGCAACATAAACGACATCCCCCGGGAGGAGTTGCCAGGCAGGAGAGGAGAGACAGTCTTTTTTTGTGAGGTCCACAACGAAAGAACGAATACCATCTTGTTGTTGGCGGAGAACCACCACCTGCCGCGAGGCATTGGGGCGGAGGTCGCCGGCATCGGTAAGTGCCTCTGCCAGGGTCAGTCCGGGTTGGTACCAACGGATGCGTGTGGGGTGATAGACCTCGCCCAGAACACTGACGATGGCACTGACCAATTCCACGCGTACGACGGCTCCCTTCGCCATCTGGGACACTCCGGCTGTAAGTTGCTCCGTAAGTTGCTGAATCGTTTCGCCCGCCACGACAATAGTGCCTATACCGGGGAACGTGAGTTGCCCCTCCGAGTCGATAATGTAGGGAATGTCCTGTAGGGCGGCGTTCTGAACGTTGAAGGGTGCAACCGCGCTGTTGTCGAAACTGCTGACACGGATAGTGAGTTGATCCCCCGCGCGCAACCGGTAGGCTTCCACCGCTGACATGCAGAGGTTGTCGGCATCGCGCAAGTCCTGCAAGTAGGCAAGTTGCTTAGGTCCTGCGCATGAGAACAGCAGGAGCGAGAGTAGTATGGTGAAGAGTGTTTTAGTCATAATAAAAATCCAAAATCTTCTATAAAGCAATTGGCAAAAGATGCCCGACTAAATGGTTATTCCCCAAATATACAATTACATACGCTTTGTCCATTTCTTCAAAAAAAGCATACCAAGTAGTATGATTACTTCTTCGATACTTTACATAAAACATCTTCTTACCATGTATGCAGTAGCGCATAAAATATTGTGGAGCCTCATGAGCCACCAAATTAGGTAAGTTCAATGCAAAATAGCGAAAAATATCACGAATATAATTGACAGCGTAGTCCTCCTCGCTAAAATAGCCACGTTCGACCAACAATCGAACCGCGTCTTCTAACTGGAGGAGCGCTTGTCGTGCGTAAACAACGTCTTTCATTTGAACATGGCACGAATACGAGGTTCCATGAAAGTCATCGCCTCTTCTGCAGTAAAATACTGCTGTTGAACACCTCCAGATGCCGGTTCTGCAATAACCGGCTCTTCATTTTTGTGCTTATCAAACATAGCCATTCATTTTTTATGTTGTTTCTTGTACATAGAGCGATACTTTTTTCGCACCGCAAAGGTACTGCTTTTTTTTGACATGTGCAAGAGAGACGACCCCCTTTCAGCAAAAAAACGCTGCAGGATAAGACTTTTTTGCGGAAAAATGCGTATATTGGGAACGATTTATCCTATATTTTTACGAGAGACAACCGAGAGATGACCGAGAGATGACCGAGAGATGACCGTGAAGCGGAACAGGCGCACCGCAGAGTGTCCTGTGGACAATCAAGGAGTAAGTGCGCCGCGCGAGTTCGCAGGGCGAACATAGAACTCCTTAAAGCCGAGAAGAAACAAATACTCCCCGCGCTAGTGCACGGGGAGTATTCTTTGTCTTTTATTCCCAAATGGAGGCTCGCCTGCGGTCGGGAACAAGCGGATTGACACTTCCCTGTTTGTTATTCAAGCCGACACTGGTAGCAATAATATCGGCATGCATGTGCACTATGTGCAATTGTGCTTCAGAATATTTCTTTGTCATAATCATTCATTTTATTGGGCTTATAGGGCTTATTACACATTGGGCAAAAGCCCTATAAGCGTAATTTACAAATTTACTGATTTACAAATTCTTAATTGTATTTCAATTCTACACGTTTGCCCGTAGCGTCGTAGATGACGTGGTCGCGCATGATGTAGAAGTGCCCGTTGTGGAAGAACTTGACGGCACCGTCCACGCCCTGGAGGTTGTTGAGCCAAGTAGCGTTGTTCTCGCCGTGGAACAGGTAGAATCGCGGAGCAGCTTCAGCCCCAGCACCGTTATAGACGGTGAGGTATGCCTTGTGTGCGGGCATTGTGAAGTCGCCTGCACCCGTTTCGTTCATCCAATAGAAGCCAACAGAGTCAACTTCGTTTGCAGCGTTCAGACTGAGTACGTAGTAGAGCGTATCAGCGTGATTAACGATCGTCATCTCGTTGTTGACACCGATGAGGTCGTTAGCGAGACTGGTGCTTTCGCCACCAACAGTCGGGATGAGCGAGTATTCGCCTTGTACACCCTGAAGAACCAACGGAACGTTAGCCGGCACAATATCACCGGATTCATAAGCCTGCTGCAGACCATCCGCCACGCTGAAGACATGTCCTACGACGCCATTCGGCATTACAAACGCATCATCAGCATTGAAGTAGGTTGCATAACCGGCTGCGGAGATTTCGAGCGAAGGAATAGCACTTACCAATACATCATCTATGTACCAATCATGCGCATTATCACCTTCGTATTTGAAAGCAAGGCTTACGGTCTGTCCTTTGTAAGCAGAAAGGTTAATAATCGTGCGCACTTGACTCTGACTTACCGACTCAGCAGCCCACAACTCAACTTCACCTTCACCAGCCAGAAGAACAACTGAGTTCCTTGCGCCTTTTGCCTCTGTATAATCACTTACAAAATTATTATACGACCAGAAGGATAAATAGGCATCTTCTTCTATCTGCAAATCAGGAAGTATCAAATAAATATCTCCGTAGTAACCACTATGTGCACTACCACTGCCAGAATGCACATTAGACGTAGTACGTGACCAATTATGTGATCCGGATGCAACACTACTCCAGCAATTGGGAACAAAGGTTACTTCCTCGAAACCTTCTGAGAACGAATGGTCTGCATCGATAATGAATGTCTCGCAATCCGTGCGGAAGTTCAGCATAATAGCCTCACTTTGGTCCTCAGAACCACAATATGCACGTACGTAGAAGTCGTAAGAAGTGTTACTACTCAAGCCGGAAACGTCAGCTGCTGTGACACTGACAAGTGACCAACTTTCAGGTGTTGCCCCAGCTTCCACGCAAGCATACTGCCATTGTGTCTCTGCCAAGGCACTTGCCGTCCATGTGAAGGAAGCTGCGTGTGCATCAACATTAGCAAGGGTGAGAGCAGAAATCGGCAAGCAAGAAGGTGTAGTGGTAAAGAAGATTGACTCGCTATACTCTTCTCCGCAAGAAGCTTTCACTTGTACCTCGTACTTGGTTTCAGGTTCCAGTCCACTCAGATGCGCCAGACGTTCGCCACTCTCAGCAGCCACTTCTTGCCATTCACCGGCAGGAGTAATGGTACCAATTTGAATGTCGTCAATCGAAACACCATAACCATATCCATCAGTGAATTTGAACCCAAATTGGCAATTTGCCTCCAAAGCCCCAACAGGTACTTCCCCTTCAAATTGAGTCCAATCTGAATGAGCTACAGCTGTAGAGAATATCTCGACCCACTCACCTCCACTAATACGATAATAAATACCGAAGCCATCTTTGTCACTAACCCAAGCGCGATTTACATACCATAAATTAATACGGCAACCATCTTTCCCTTCTAAATTCATAGAAGGTGTAACAAGATATGTCTCGTCACCAGTAGTACCATGATTGATTTTAGCATTTTTAGAGCCACTATGCGCACCTGTAGATGAACTATAGTCACCAGTTCCTACAGACCAAGTGCCGTTACCTTCTGTCGTCCAATCGGAAGGCAAAGAAACACCCTCAAATCCTTCTTCTATGATGCCATCCATTCCCTCAGCCACTCTATACTGAACGCTATAACTGTCGGCTTCGCCGGTACTCCAAGCAATGTCAGCCGTACGAGCAGTAATCTCGGATGCACTTATACCAGCCGGAATCGGGCAGTTGGCAGTGGTGGTGAAGTTCGTGCTGTAACTCCAATCGCTCAAACCATCCACTCCACAGTTGTCGCGTACCCATACGTAGTACTTCGTCTCGGGTTCCAGATTGCTGAAGACATAGGATGTGTCTTCGACGTTCAGGATGAGGCTATCAGCAAACAGTTCATCAGGTTTAGTACTCAGTTTGGAGTAGTAAACCTCGTAACTCTGGTGCAGTTCGTTGGCTGCTTTGGGAAGCCAGTTAATCTTCACGCTGCTGCTACCAAGCGATCCCTCTACTACAGCCGGACTGCTGAGTGTCTGATGTCCGCTAATCGTGGTGAAAGAAACATAACTGCTGCTCCACAGACTCTTGCCGTCTTCCTGACCGCAGTTGGCACGTACATATGCATAATAAGTAGTGCTCTGCTCGAGACCCAAGAGAACGAACGGGTTGCTGTTGGCAGCCACGATAGAGTCGCTGACTTGCTCGTCTGGATTGAAGTTAGATAGTTTCGAGAAGGCAATCTCCCAAGCGTTCTGACCTTCTTCGCCATTGGTCCATGCGAGTTGCACAGAGTGTGCTTTGCGCGAACTATAGTCATAACTTAGCGCTGAGGGCTTCAGGCAAGTAGGAAGCTGTGCAACCATTATGTCATCCAAGTAAATGTAAGCGTCACCGTTTCCATAGTTTGACGTTCCTTTGAATACAATCACTACATCCTGACCGACAAAAGCAGACAGATTGCATTCTTTCTCTATCCAAGAACTTTGGCTTGTCAAGCCGGATGCCAACGGAGTTTCCTCGTAGGTCACACCTCCATCAGTAGAGATAAGAACAGAGAAATCACCACCGGCTGGATTCTTATACATGAAAGAGAGTTGCATTTCCTTATCACTCGGCAAACTGAGAATTGGGGTTTTTAGGAAGTTTGTATTATCAGAACCATTATTGTATGAATTGAAACGCAATCCAGCACCATCCCGACCGGATGCATAGTAGTTCCATTTGTATGATTCATTGGTTGTAGTACCCTCGGCATTATCCCAGCATACAGGAACCCCTGCTGTCAGACTGTTGAAGGTCTCACTCCACGGGAAAGAAGAAATTGCCTCACATTCCGTAACAAAACCGGCAACAGCCGACTCTTCGCTTTCGTTTTCTTCATCGCAAACAGCTACCACTTTGAATTGGTAAGTCGTTGCAGCGTCCAAACCCTCAAGAGTATATGGCAGAGCGTCCGCGTCCACGTCAACCGCTGCGCCAAACTCTTCGTCGGACGCTTTCTTGTAGTATAGTTTCCAAGCACCCTCACCGCTGTTAGCTGCCCAATTCAACTCTGCCGAATTGGTGGTAATGTTTGCAATCACAAGGTCAGTAGGCTTGAGGCAAGACGGAATCTCGCGAACGATGATATCATCTACATACACGCCATTGGTGCTCCTCTCGGAAGAAGCCGCATCTATCATCAGAGCCACGTAGTTGCCACCATGACCGGAAAGGTCAATGGTGAACTCTTGATAAGAGGTGGTGAGTTCCAGTTCTTGTATCGGCTCGAACGAATTGGGGTCGGTGGGGTCAGCCATCACACCTACTTTGAGTGTGCTTGTAGCATTGTACCCTTTGGCAGAGAGAATGATTTCCTTACCATCCAATCCATCCATTTCGGGCAGGATAGCGTATTGCGGCTGCGGATCGTAAGTGGTTCCACTATAATTGTAGTATGCATACGAGTATAGGTACAAGCAGTTAGGAGCTGATTGTGCATAAGTACTATAATAACTATTAGCATACACCTTCGGATAGCCTTGATATGAACCATTGGTCGTCGTATTGATTGCATTCCAGCAAATGGGCAGTACATTATTGCCCGCCGTCAATGCATCGAAGTTCATCTGATATGAGTGGTCTGCATCGATAGTTAGTGTTTCACACTCGGTCATAAAACTGGCGACAGCAGAGGCATCGCTCTCGTCAGAGTCAGAGCACACAGCTACCACTTTGAATTGATAAGTCGTTGCTGCATCCAGACCCTCAAGGGTATAAGGAAGATTATCCACATCAATAGCAGCACCCCAATCCTCTTCTGCGGCTTTCTTATAATAGAGTTTCCAAGCAGACTCGCTTTGTCCCGCCGTCCAATTCAACTCTGCGGAATGTGCCTGAATGTTGCTTGCAGACAAGCCCGATACCGGCATACAAGACGGAGCCTCCAGTACACGCAATGTATAATCATGCACTACTGTATAAGTACCTGTCGGGCATGGTTCAGCACCGGCTGCAGTAGCCAGAGTTTTGTGACTATCGTAGTAACTATCAGCTGCGGCAATACGCATACGATAGTCACCTGATGCTTGGCTTGCAGGGATATCGAAGGTCGCATTCAAAGTAGTGGGATTACCGCTACTACTTTCGCCTGCATACACAATCTCGTTATCCTCGAAACTAAGGCTTTTATTCCAATCCACCCATATGATAGTGCCATATGTGTAACCTGTAGAAAAAGTAATATCCACTGTTGCTGTTAAACTAGCAGCTACAGCACCAATTTGAGCAGAATAGTCGCCATAAAATGGAGCGGAAGCCGGTAGTTTTGTGCCACTATTATTCACTACGTTATCACCGGAGCCAAAGGATACAGCCGTAATACCATTTCCATCGACTGATGTAGGAGCAGGCTGACAATAACCGACATGGATAGTAGCAGGACCAGCCCATTCGCTCGCTCCGTCTGCATCACAGTTGGCTTTTACCCAGAAATAGTGATCACCAAGAGCCAAATCTTCAAACAACAAAGAGTTGTCTGTACTAGACTGAGCAGAAAGACTCTCAGGATTAGCAGATACTTCCGTTGCATGCACAATGCTGAAATCAGATGCATCACTCGTCCAAGATAATGTAGCATTCACTCCACTTGCTTCTATATTCAGTCCTGCCGGTTTGGGGCAAGCGGGAGGAGCTGCAAATGTAAAATCATCCAAATAAAGGTAGTAGGCATTACTATAAATGTACTTGATAGCAATCTTCTTCGTTCCTGCAGGAAATGAATTTTCATAAAAAAACCAATCTCCGTATGAGGTAGTAATTTCTGCCCCATATGTAAAAGAACTTGGGTCACTTGTTGCATCCGTTGTGTAACCTACTTGAAATTTTTCTGGATAACTAGAAGAATACTGTTTGTAATAAAATGTGACATTCACACCCTCGTCAGTTCCCGCTAATTCCGGAGAGACTAAATAGGCACTTTTTTCACTATAATGAATAGCAAAGCCATAAGAGCCCTCTCTCTTTGCGCTGGCAGAAATAGAAGTAGACGAACTGGTCGATCCAATAAGTTCCCAACCGTCTACAGCCAAACTGTTGTCTTCAAAACCGTAACTATACGGTATAGACTTTTGCGCAAAAACGTGCCCCCCCCAAGCAAGTAGTAACATGAGCAAGGACAAAAGTCGTTGAGTAAATTTTTTCATAAGCGTTATAATTTTAATTAATAATAAAGTGTCACGGAAAATCCGCACCAAACGCCCCGATGAAAAACAATCATGGGCGGCATAGCTGTAAATTATGCCGCTCCCTCACGCAAAACAGGTGCGTGAAGTTGTACTTTCAACAAAAACAACCCGAAAAATCTACCCGGCAAAAACTATTCCAGCCCTAATAACTCAACCCAAATCAAAAACAGCAACAACCCATTTTGTCACCTCAAATATATAAAAACAGACCTTTTTGTTACCTTCCAAGTAGCAACACTCAAATAGTGCACCACCTAAAATCGCTGCAAAGGTAGTACTAATTTTTCACATATGCAAACATTTTGTTATTTTTATATCAAAAAAAAGTGCATTTTTAACACGAAAAAGCCAAAATATAGTGCATTTTGCGAATAGAAACGCCCTGAACACACAACTCAAACGCGCTAAAGACCATCCTGACCTCAGATATTTGGAGAGAGGGATCAGCAGGAGTAGTAAGGCGAGCGTGCAAAGGTGGTAAGGAGAGGGTGTAAAAGTGGTAAGGAGAAAGTAAGGAGAAGGTAAGCACCCCGTAAGCAAAATGTATAACAAAGACCCCCTCTAAATCCCCCTTGATAGGGGGACTTTTATCAATCCGATGGGGAGTGTCTTTTCCTAAATTTAGTAGACAGTTTTTTGTTTAGTTTCCTAAGCCAGTAGACAATCGTCCTAAACGGTAGACACCTGTGGTTGACAGCCCTTCCAAAGCCGTTTCTGAGTTCCGGATTGCTCATGTACCTGCGAGGGTGTTTGATACCCGATACTCATGTGCGGACGTTTCTCGTTGTAGAAACATATAAACTTACCTATTCCT
>CAMOMF010000131.1 GCA_946619625.1 uncultured Bacteroidales bacterium | reverse complement strand
TGTTATCTGTTATCTCCATTTGTCTTGCAAAGTGATAGAGGAGTGGACTCCATTTTCATTGATTTTTTAGGGTATGATTATGGGGCCCTCAATAAGACCCAGCGTGTGCGCGTGTTAGTGTCTGCGGACGGCGGTTCGTCCTATAACGAGCCATCGGATTGGCCTGCCACTATTCAGGCGGAAGGGGTAGGCTTTTCGGCATATGATGCCGTTTCGGCTGTTACCTTGAAAGGTCTCTCTCTTGCCGACCCTGTGTTTTATGCCGCCTACACATCGCAGTTCACTTTGACGGAGTCTGCTACCGACACCGCATACACTTTTGCGGGGTGGTTCAATGCGGCGGGTGACACGCTCTCTACAGACGCCACTTACACCTACGCGGTGCCCCTTGGACAGCAGGACATTTTTGCCCGTTTCAACCAGAAGCCCCGCCTGTCGCTCACCGTTGTCGGTAAGGGCACCACATCGTTCAACCCCAGTAGTCGTATAACGGTACAACCCACCGTCACGGGCGTTGCTGGCAATGTGGCTTACAAGGTATTGTATTCTATTTCTCCTGACGCTACCGGCACAATTATGTCCAAAGACGACAGTAATGATGCCATTGCCACGGGTACTACAGCAGGGCAAACCTACACCATCACAGCCGAACTGCGTGCCGGTGCCGACGGTTCGGGCGAACTGCTGGCAACTGCAACTGAAACATTCGAAATCCAACAGTATGTCACCCTGCAGATTAGCGGAACACCGTCTGTAGGACAAAACGTAACCCTTACTGCCAACAGTTCATTGACCGGCACGTACATTTTCACCGTTGTTGACCCCGATGGCGGATTTGCCACGCAACTGCAATCCGGTCCAAGTACAACGTGCAATTATTCCATCCCCATGGAGGGCGACTATACATTCTATGTGACGGTGATTCACTCCCAAGGCAAAGCAACGGCGGAGGAACATATATCGGTAAAGGGCAGTGCTGAAACAAAGTATTTGCGATATACCTATACTCAGGGGACGCAAGTTTTTGTAGATTTGACCTATGATGAGGAAAGTGGTAATTACTATTACTATCAAAACACTGGATATAAGTCAGTTTATGTTGCAAATCAGAATTTTTGGGTTACAACCAATAAAAATAATTATGGTAATGACAGAAAGAATGTAGATTTAAGCCGTCTGACTTCACCTGTTCAAAGTGGAGTGCCCTATATTATTGTGTATGACCCTGATTCGGATAAAGTTTTCTTCGAGGAAAGTAGTGCGCTGTATCGTATTAAGTCGGTATGTGGCAATAAAACCTACTTTTCCAATGCGGTCAATGAAAGTGAGCTCTCCTCGGGCGCGCAATTATCTTTTTACGCCACTTTTGATGGAACTCTATATTGGCAAAAATCCGCGGTGGGCAATTATGGTTGGGACGGCAGTTCAGAAATGGAAATTGGGACTATTAACATCCCCAAGGATGGAGTGTTTGTCGTGAGGGCAACGGGTTCCGGTTCAACACCCACTTTCTTCGATTTAACCCCCTACACCGGCGACTTTTACATCTTCAGTGATCTGAGTTCTTACGAGCCGAATGATGCGAGCCGAATGGCACGGTTCAATAATATTTCGGCAGACGAGTTCTACAACCATTATTGGGTGACTGCACATTTCCCCGACCAGTCAGTACAAATCAATACTGCCGCCACGGTGGGCAATGACATAAACCATTGTCTTGCCGATAGAAAAGTGGATTATAAGACAGACCAGATGAGTGTCCGTTTCGCCTATAATCCCGAAACCAACTATTTCAGTCGCACGTTCTTGGCTGGGTCTTCCGGCAGCACTGCCAACACTTTTCTCCGGGTGTATGGTACCAATGTGATTGCCAGTGATAATTATAGTTACAGTTACGCCGATTTATCCACCGCTCTCCCATTTCAGGACGGCTCCGACTGGGTCTATACGGCAGACCTGACCGCCTCACCCACTGCCGAGATTGTGTTGGCGGCACAGTTTGCCGGCAAAACCACCTATTTGCTCAGTCAGAAGGGATTGGAAACTGACAGGAAAGAAATTCTCGGCAGCCGGAGTAGTAACGCCACTAACCTGCCTTTCCGAATCATTTACGACTTCAAGACCAACCGTGTCATTGCCGCGTGGTGTCCCACCGAAACGACACCCATTACGGATGCCAAGACAATTGATGCCGACCTGCTGGTGGTGCGCAATTCCTACAACGACAGCCCGCTCCGGATGGTTCAGTTCGCCCCGGGCGGCAAGGCAACCGTTCTCAGGCGTATCATCACCGAACTGGAGATTGACCGAAATACATTGTATAATTCAGACAAATCGAAGTCGCACCAAGATGCCTCCGACCTCTTCCAAATCACGCTGCCCTATGAGGCGGACATGACCTCTATTTTCGGGCTCGCCAACTATGGTCAGGACTGGGTGCTGCAAGACTACAAAGGCGAAGTCCGCGCCAAAACAGGATGGTCCAAACAACCCGTCAACGGCAACGGTTTCTGGGGCAATCTGGTGTGGAAAAACGGCACGAAACTCCGCAAGGGTAGGGGGTATGTGGTCGCAACGAATTACAATTATGATAGTTTTGAGCCGATAACTTTTCATAAAGGTGAATCCAGAGAGTTTACCATTGCCAAAAAGACCCTGTTCTTCCCCTCACCTGTTTCCGAGACCGGATATGTACTGGACGGCAAACAACCCGATGTGATGGTGTATCCCGAACTGCGCAGCACGGTATCCGGACGCGACCCGTTCGACTCGAACTGGCGATGTATCGGTGCACCCTCGTTCTACCCCGTCACCATTAAAATGGAGGGGTTGCAGTATTTCTACCGCTGGAACGAAGTCAAGGACAGTTACACCTTGGTGAGGGTGGACGAAACACCCATGCAGCCTACACGCAATTATCTCATTCAGCAGGCGGGCTCCGCTTCGTGGGAAACAGTGGCTGCCACTCATGCGCCCGCACTGAGGGCACCCACGGCTCCATCGGACGAACGGCGCCTTGCGAGTAGAGCCATAGCGCGCTATGGCTCTACCGATAGAAGATCAACTTTCCACTATCAACTATCAATTATCCGCGACTCTGTTCCGGCGGACCTCACCTATATCCAACTGTCACCTGACGGTACTGACGAATACCGGTTGGGCGGCGATGTGCAGAAACTGCTGTCCGGCGCTGTTCCCCAACTGTTCACCCTCGTTGGCGGATACGAACTGGCAGCGTGCCATGTGTCCGACACTACTTCGCAGGTCCGCCTCGGCATCAACCTGCCCGAGACAGGCGATTACATCTTGTCGCTCAGTAGTATCAGTGCTGGCGCTCAGTCCCCTGTTCTTTTCGATTCCCTGACGAACACGTATGTTAATCTGGAGGAACAGGACTACCCGTTCAGTTGTGAGGGTGGGGTGGACACCGGGCGGTTCCGGTTGCTTTTCGGACTGCTACCCGCACAAACAACGTCGCTCCCCGAGGCAATGGTTGGAGAGGCGACGTTCAACATTTGTCTGACGGACGGTCAGATACTGATTAGCAGCAACGAACCAATCACCGGTACACTTCGTTTGTTTGATGTGTCAGGACGGCTCGTTGCGCTCTATGAAGGGACCGGTGCTACAACTATGCAACTCTCCGCACCCCTCACCGGACTCTATCTTGTTCAGTATAAACATCTGACATATAAAATTATTCATTCACAGGTGCACTGATAGTTGATAGTTGAAAGTTGAAAGAAGTTGATAGTTCTTTCCTCGCAGGCTCGGACGATCACTGCGTGTGCTTTCCTGCGCTGCGCTCCAGACGATCACTGCGTGTGCTTTCCTTCGGACAATCGCTGCGCGAGAAAAGCACTATAAACTTTCAACTATCCACTTTCAACTTCTTTCAACTATAAACTATAAACTTTCAACTATCAATTATCCCCACCGAGGGCCTGGTAAAGGGTGATAAGTGCCTGCATCTGCTGTGCACGCGTGGCAATCAGCGACAGTTGGGCAGCCAGGTAGTTGTTTTGTGCCGTCAGTACCTCCAGATAGGTGGCGGAGCCGTATTGCATCAGTTTGCTTGTCGCCTGTGTGGCGCGGCTCAGCGCCTCCACCTGTTTCTCGTACAACCCCACTTTTTCTTTCTCTGAATGGTACTCCGCGAGGGCGTTATTTACCTCGTTACCAGCCGCCAGTGTGGCTTGACAAAACGCCAGCAGCGCCTCCTCCTGTTGGCTCTTTGCCATCTTCAGTTGGGCGATGTGCCGTCCGCTCTGGAAGATTGGCACGAACAGCGATGCGGCAAGGTTGTACAACATCTGTGCGGGGAACAGCATGCCGTTGTTGAAGTTGCCGTATCCTATTACTGCTGACAGCGAAAGCGATGGCAGAAAGTCTGCACGGGCGTAGTTGGTGGCGTAGAAAGCCTGCTCTAGGTTGCGCTCCGCCGCCCTGATGTCCGGACGGTTGTGCAGAATCTGCAGGGGCAGTCCGATGGTCAGTTCGTCCGGCATCTGTTGCGCCGTGAACGAGCCGCGCACTACGGGTGTGCCGGACGGTTTGCCCCGGAGCAGACAGATGGCGTTCTCCGTCTCGCGGATGGCTTGCCGCAGGTCGCGCTGGGTGGTCTGAATGGCGTAGTAGGTCGCCTCCATCTGTGCCGCACCCGCCTCGTTCGCCATGCCCGCCTCTTTCAGGTGGTGGATGACGTTCACGGTCTTCGCCCACGCGCTGTCCGTCTGGATAGCAACTGCCAATTGCTCGTCCAGCATCAGCAGGGCGTAGTACGCATTGGCGGTGCCCGCTATCAGTGCCGTACGCGTAGCCTGCTCGTAGTCACGCACTTGCGCGGCTGCGGCTTTCGAACGGCGCACCGAGTTGAGCGTGCGACCGAAAATATCTATTTCCCACGATGCCTGTGCAATCAACTGATAGGGCAGTCCCTGCGATTTGTCGCCCCAATAACCTATCCCGGGTGCCAGTCCCACGGAGGGCAGGTACGACAGTTTGGCACCTAACAATGCCGCTTCGGACTGCCGCACATGTTCGCCCGCAATGCGCAGGTCGTAGTTGTCGGTCAGTACCTCGTTGATAAGGGATTGCAAGGCAGGGTCGGTAAAGACCTGCTCCCATTGCAGCAACCCCATACATGCCGCCGTGTCCGACAGCGGCGCGTCACCAAAGATGTTCCCTTCAACAGGCAACTGTTCTGCCTGGTGGTACTTGCCGTAAATGCCGCACGATGTAAATGCCGCTGCAATCAGGCACCCCATCACTGCGAATGGACAAATGTATCTCCTTTTCATAGTTTACTCCACTTTGTCTCCATTCTTCACCAAACCGGCACCCTCGGCAATAATCCGCTCGCCTGCTTTCAGTCCGCTGTTAACTATATAGTTCTTGCCGTCCGGCATGGGTGTCACGTCCACCATGGTTGCCTCGGCGCGACCGTCCACAATGCGGAAACAGAACACTTTGTCCTGTATCTCGTAGGTGCCAGCCTGTGGTATGACCAGCGCATTGGCGTACGTCCGGGGTATGATGACGTTGCACGACCCGCCCGAAAAAAGCAGTCGTTCGGGGTTGGGGAACACGGCGCGTACGGACACGGCACCTGTCTGACGGTCAATGACGCCACTGATACTCTCTATACGCCCTGTGTGTCCGTATTCGGTGTTGTTGGCGAGGCGCAGGCTCACATCGGGCATCTGCCGGAGGGCACTCTCCACCGTGCCGTAACGACCCACCAATGTCAGCATTTGTTCCTCGGTCATGGAGAAATATACGTACATCTCCGAATTGTCGCTGACGGTGGTGAGGGGTTCGGGTATTTGCGGCGACACCAGCGATCCTACGCGATAGGGCAGTCTGCCCACTACGCCGTTGCAGGGCGCCTTCACGGTGCAGTAACTCAGGTTCTGACGCGCATTCACCACCCCCGCCTGTGCCTGTGTCAACGAGGCGCGTGCCGTCAGCAAAGCGTTCTCCGCCACCTGCAGTTCGTAGCGGGAGATCACTTTCTCATCGAACAGTTTCTGCTTGGAGGAGTAGGTCAGTTCGTTCGTTTTGACCACCGCCTCAGCTGCCTGCACGTTCGCCTCCGCCACACGCAGGGCCGCCTGAAAGTTCACAGGGTCAATCTCGAACAGCGTCTGCCCGTTGCGTACTTGTTCGCCCTCTTTCACTGCCAGGCGGGTGATAAACCCGCTCACTTGCGGCAAAATCTGTATGTCCTGTTTGCCCTGAATGGACGCCGGGTAGGTCTCGGCAATGGTGACGGTCTGCGGCTGCACGTCTTGCGTCCTGTATGCGGCCATGCCTTGCGACGGTTGTTGTTTCTGGCAACCCGCGCTCAGCAACAAGGTGCCGATAATCAGTATGTTTTCGGTAAAATGCCCTATGCGGGTCAGATAATTATTTCTTTTCATATTTTTTCTCCGGTTAGTTGTTTTTGTTTGGTGTACTGTGCTATATTCTCCATTTCCTGCTGAATCAGCGGGTCGTCGGACGGTTGGAATTGGATGGGTTTGAAGCGTTCCTGTATGCCCTGGAAAATCACGAACAGTGCGGGCACGATGAACAGCAACGCCAACGTTCCTACCAGTTCGCCACCCACAGCTCCTGCGCCAATCGTGCGGTTACCGTTGGCACCTACGCCCGTGGCAAACATCAGCGGCAACATACCGAACACCATCGTCAGCGCCGTCATCAGGATAGGACGCATACGCATCTTGGCTGCAAAGAAAGCGCTCTGTTTCAGCGACATACCTGCACGGCGGCACTGCGTTGCGTACTCGGTCAGCAGAATGGCGGTTTTTGCCAGCAATCCTATCAACATGATTAGTCCGACCTGCAGGTAGATATTGTTCTCCAGTCCGAACAGGCGGGCAAATAGGAACGAACCCATCAGTCCGAAGGGCACACTCAGGATGACGGCAAACGGAATGAAGAACGACTCGTACAATGCCGCCATAACCAAGTAGATAAACACAATACAAATCAGGAAAATGGCAGCGGTGTTGCCCGAACCCGTCTGTTCCTCCTCGCGGGTGATACCCGAGTAGTCGATACCATATCCGCGGGGGAGGGTTTGTTCCGCCACCTCTTTAATCGCCCCAATCGCCTCGCCGGACGAGTAGCCTGGTGCCACGTTGCCGTTCACACCTATACTGGTATATAGGTTGAACCGGTTCAGTACCAGCGGGTCATACACTTTGGTCAGGCTGATATATTGCGACACGGGACTCATCTGTCCGTTGTGCAGCCGGACGAAGATATTGTTCAGCGATGCCTCATCGTGTACCATTTCGGGCGATGCCTGAATCATGACACGATAAACCTTGGTGAAACGGTTGAAGTTGGACGCATAAATACCGCCGTAATACCCGCCGAGGGTGGTCAGCACCTCCGCCGGCGATACACCCGCCCGTTTGCATTTGGCGGCATCCACATCCACTACATACTGGGGATAGTCGATGTTGTACGACGAGTAGGCGGCGGCAATCTCGGGACGGCTGTTCAGCGCCCCCAGGAACCGACCGGTCACTTCGTACAGATCCCGCACACCATGCCCGCTCTTGTCCTGCACATGGAACTCAAATCCGCCGCCCATGCCGTAACCCGGAATCATACCCGGCGCCAGCACAAACACGTTCGCACTCTTGATGGAAGCCGTCCTCGCGTAGATATCTTGCATCACATCCTGCACGCTGCGGTCACGCTCCGACCAGTCTTTCAGTTTGATAATCAGCATACCCATGTTGTTACCTGTACCGGAGATGATGCCCTCGCCCGTCACGTTGTTGCGTATCTGCATCTCTGGTATGTCCGCCAGGGCGGAGTCTATCCGGTGCATGATATGGGCCGTTTGCTGCACGCTGCTGCCCGCCGGGGTGGTGACGTCCACCAGCACTACGCCGGTATCTTCATCCGGAACCAAACCGGTCTTGGTGGTCATCAGGAAGAACACCAACAGACCCAATGCTAACCCTATACTGCTCCATACCAACCACTTACGTCGGATAAAAACCATCGCCGCACGTGTGTACCTTTTTATCAACGCGTTGTACGACACCATGTAGGCTTTGCGTACGCGTTGCGCAACAGGGCTGCCCTCGCCCTCTTCCGGATTGGGGCGCAGCATCAGCGCACATAGGGCGGGACTGAGCGTCAGCGCGGAGATAAACGATATGCCCACTGCCACCGCCATGGTCAGACCAAACTCCGTGTAGAACACGCCCGTCGTGCCGCCCATGAACGATACGGGGATAAACCCCGCCATGAAAACCAACGTCGTCGTGAACAGTGCCGCCGTCAGACCGCCCATGGCATCCACTGATGCTTTGTAGGCGGACTTGTACCCCGCGTCAAAACGCGCCTGTACCGCCTCCACCACCACGATGG
>CAMOMF010000130.1 GCA_946619625.1 uncultured Bacteroidales bacterium | reverse complement strand
GCAAAGCAACATTGGATGATATCCGCAAAGAACTGCGCAAACCGTCGCGTGACCCCCGCGGTGAGATGGAAGCGTTCCATTTCTCGGAGGCGGTACATACGATAGAAGACCTCCGTGAGGGCATGGTTCTGCCTGGGATAGTGACCAACCTGACCGCTTTTGGCGCGTTTGTCGATTTAGGTGTTCATCAAGACGGCCTGTTGCACATTTCGGAGTTGGCGCGTGTAAAAGGACACCGACTGACATCTGCCGGTGAAGCACTGACGCTGGGGCAACATGTAGAGGTGAAAATCAAAGAAGTGGACTTGGCGCGAAAACGAATCTCGCTCTGTATGTAATCTACCAATCCTTTGAGAATAAAGAAAATGCGCGGGGAGATTAGTCTCTGCGCATTGTTTGTTTTGGAAGGTTAGTCTCTGCGCAGGTATTTCTTGCCACCGCGGATATAAATTTGTCCGTTGGGTGAAGTGCGGATGAGACGTCCGGTGACATCGTAAGTCTGCTCGTCCAACCTGCGGCTTTCCTCAGTAGAGGGAGTGCCTGTTGCAGGACCGGAGAGGGGAATGAAACGCGCAAGAATCGTGTCGGATGGAACCAGTTCGTAGTAATCATTGCCGGAGACGATTCCATTGTCAGTCTGTGCGACGGTAGTTGTTGCCCAAATGCGGGCTTCCACCGTGTCAGTCGTGAGGAGTTGGGTGCCGTTGTGGGAGTACCATCCGGCAAATTGGTAGCCTTCTGCCGGAACAGCCCATGCGTAGCAGGAACTGGTGTTATTCGTGCCGGCAATGACCCATTTGGTGGTGACAGAAGTGCCATACTCGTCCTCGCTGAGAGGGAGCCTCCAATCACCGGTGGCATAGATGTATCCGCCCTCAGTCGCTTCCAACTGTACATGGAACCAATAGAATCGAACATCGGGGTTCTGCGCTTCCGCTGTAAAGCCCAACATGAGCAATAATATGGTGTAGAACGATTTCTTCATGACTGATTGTTGATTCGATATGTCGTTATTCCGATATGTCGAGACTATTTGTAGTTGCCGAGGATCATGCGTGCCATGAAATCAACGGCAGCTGCGGTGTGGCTCATGCCAATGCCGGTAGTGTAGAGCGAGACAGAACCTTCGGCTTTGTCACGGAAAGCATTGTATGCCGAGATGGTGTTGAGGTAGGGGACGACATCATCATCCGTATTGTGGAAGAACCAAATATCGGCTTTGGGTGTCCAATCCCGCGTGAGGTCACATTGCCCGAGTGCTTTCTGCAGGCGTTGCATGATGTGTGAGTTCATGTCCATGGCGTCTTCGCTCATCATGAGGCTCATGAGGTTGTCTCCGCATGCATTCTTGATAGCAGCATTGAGGTCATCGATAGAGTAGTTGCAACTGCGCATCATGCCAAGAATATCCGCTTGGTTGAAGGCGTCGGAGAAATAGTCCTCCGCCTGAATGGTGTCGAATATCTGCGGGAATGCCTCTACCAATCCGGAAACCAAAAGTGGAGCGGCGCAGGGCATGGAAAGCCGGTCCTGATACATGTACTGCGAGACGGTGGCAAGCGGGTTGTAGGGTCCTGCTCCGGTGCAGGTGCGTGTGTACTTGATGACTTGCCGAAGGCTATCGGACACGTTCGGGCTGTTCTCAATATACTTTTGCACTGCAAGGATAATACTGCCGCCCTGACTGTATCCGATGCCATAGGTTTTAATATTTCCCTGCGAGACATCGAAGCCGTTCATCTCGCGGAGCAACTGGTGAGAGGCAACGAGCATATCTACACTATTGCGCGCCATAATATCGGGTGCCAAGTACGGGTGTCGCATATCAACGGTGATTCCGTACCCCAGATAATCGGGTTCAATCATAACCGGTTTGTTTCCGCTCATGGTAAACGTGAGTGCGTCAAACGGGTCGGATAGGGACGGCACATCGGAGTTCTTGGTCATGGTGTAGTGTGTAGAGAAGAGTATGTGGTCGGCATTGCACATCCCGCCCTTGCTGAGGGTGGGCAGTACAATGTATCCACTGAGCTCTACGGGGTTACCCTGAATGTCAATGCTTTGGTAGGCAATGGTGAACTCCGTGTAACTGCCTTTGGTTTCCGCAGTAAGAAGCCGGTACAGGTGCGTGTTTGGTTGCGTTGAGCGTACGAGTTGCCAGTCGTTGGTAGTGTCTTGCGTCCGTGAGAATCCGATGGTAGAGTCGGCTTGTACGCTGAGGGAGCGCGTGTCCAGCAGGTACTTGCACCGGAACTTGAAAGCGCCGGGCGTGTCGTTACTGGCGAGCACCTCCTGCGTTGCGGCTTCTCCGGTGAGGTTTAGCCGCCAGCCGGAAACGCCTCCGTTTGCCATAAAGAGAAAGACGCGGTTGGAATGCAGCATGGTCGGGGATTGGGCACTAAGGAAGCGCCACGAGTCCGCCTGTTCGGGGTCTGACACCATAGTGCCGGTGCGTGTGAGGTACAAGCCGGAATTGACATTTCGCAGCATGTATTCCACGCCCGGCACTATTGCAGAGTCCACCTGCATAGCCGTTTGTGCATAGGCGGAAAGCGTCATGCACACGGCTAAAACAGATATGATGGTCGTCAGTTTTTTCATTGGTTTACAATCTCAGCGGAGTTGTCAGCATCAGGCTTGGCAGGAGTTGTTTTCTTGCGAGAAGACCGTTTTTTAGCCGGTTTTTTCTTTGCTTCCGTTTCGGCTTGCGGAGTTTCGGTTTGCAGTGATTCGGGCTGGCTTACCGTCTTGTCGTCAGACAGGTTGTCGTCAGGCTCGGTCTGTTTACCGGTTTTCTTCTTTTTCGTTGCCTGTTTTGTCTTTTTAGGGGTGGTTTCAGAGGGGTCGTGAGCAATTTTGTCCTCGGGAACCCCAGTATTTGCTGACTTTTTAGGCGCCTTTTTTGCTAACGGTTCGGAGGGGGTCTCATGGTCGTTCGAAGACGGCTTCACGGGAGTATCCTTTTCGTTGGCTTTTTCGGGCTGTTGTTGAGTGTCGTTTTTCGCCTCCTGTTTGGTGGTTTTCTTCTTTGTAGTACGTTTCTTTTTTGCGTTGGAGGCGGTTTCAGAAGATTGTTCTTGCTCGTCTTGAGCCTGGTTTGCTTTCTTTTCGGCTTGTTTGGAGGGTTTCTCCGTTTTTGCCGTTTCGGTTGGTGCAGTTTTAGTCGGTTCTTCCTTTTTGGTGGTGATGGAAGCCAAATCGTTCAGTTGTTCCTCTTTGAGAACGACCTCGGGCTTTTCCTGAACAGGCTTGTCGACGTAGTATTTTGCTTTCGCCTCCGCCTTTTGTTCGATAGTAGGAGCGGCTTTTTCGGGAATGAGAAGAGGTCGCATGTTTTTGTCGAAGAACCGGTATTCGAGCATGCCCAGCATCTCGGAGGACATGACTCGTACGCCAAATTTGCGGAACCACTGCCATTTGAGTGAAGTCCAAAGCCATCCTTTTTCGACATAAGCGAAGATGAAGGGGTGCAATCGCAGAGTTAGTCCACGTCCGAATTGGTCGGAATAGCGTTGGCACTCGTTGGCAAGTTTGTCGGTAAAGAGCAACGAAGGTTCGATTTTGCCGGTTCCGTGACAGGTGGGACATTCTTCGCGAACATCCATTTCGACGGCAGGCCGGACGCGTTGGCGTGTAATTTGCATCAATCCGAATTTACTCAGTTGCAGTACGTTGTGTCGTGCACGGTCGCGCTTCATGAGTCGCCGCATTTGCTCGAAGAGTAGTTGCCGGTGCTCAGCGGAGTCCATGTCGATAAAGTCAACGATGATAATACCTCCAATATCGCGGAGCCGCAGTTGGTGTACAATTTCTTCGGCGGCGATCATATTGCATTTGAAGGCATTATCCTCTTGGTCCACTCCGAGTTTTTTGGAGCCGGAGTTGACATCAATGGAGAAGAGTGCTTCTGTTCTCTCCATGATGAGGTATCCTCCGTTCTTGAATCCGACGGTACGTCCGAGTCCGGTCTTCATTTGCCGTGTGACGCTGAAATGGTCGAAGATAGGCTCTGCGCCTTTGTACAGGTGCACGATTTTCTCGGACTCGGGAGCGATCATGCCGACGTATTCGCGTACCTCGCGGAACATGTCGTCATCGTTGACGTAGATAGCGGTGAAGTCTTCAGGGGTGAAGATGTCCCGGATGACGCCGATGGTGCGTCCGATTTCTTCCATGACGAGACTGACGGGTTTCGCCTTTTGGAGTCGGGAAACTGTTTCTTCCCATCGGCGCAAGAGTAGTTTGAGTTCGGCATCGAGTTCAGCAGCCCGTTTCCCCTCTGCTTGTGTGCGTACGATGACGCCGAAGTGTGCAGGTTTGATGACCTGAACGAGTTGCTTGAGGCGGCTGCGCTCTCCTTCGCTGCGGATTTTAGAACTGACCATCACCTTTTCTCCGAAAGGGATGAGGACGATATTGCGCCCGGCCAATGAGACTTCGGCAGTGAGTCGGGGTCCTTTGGTGTTGATAGGTTCTTTGATAACCTGCACCAAAATTTCCTGTCCGACGCGGCAGTATTGGTCAATATTGCCTTGCTTTCCCACTTCGGGTTGCGAGGGTGTTTGGTCGATGTTGGGTTTGCGTCGCGGGTTTTGTGCCGCGTACTGAGTAAATTTTTCTAATTTTAAGAACTGCGAACCAAGGTCAAGGTAGGGCAAGAAAACCTCTTTTTCGGCGCCGACATCGACGAAGACTGCATTGAGTGAGGGCATGACTTTC
>CAMOMF010000129.1 GCA_946619625.1 uncultured Bacteroidales bacterium | reverse complement strand
GGCACTGGGTGTGTTCCTGCCGCTTATCACCACCAACTGCTGTATTCTGGGTGTGGCTATCTTGGTAGCCAACAGCACATACAAACTGCCGGAAGGAGCTTCCTACGGACTGCTCACTGGCACATGGTTCGCTTTCTGCACAGCCATCGGTTTCGCACTGGCATTGGTGCTGTTTGCCGGCATGCGCGAGCAACTGGACCTCTCGGATACACCCAAAGCAATGAAGGGAACCCCTATCGCTCTGCTCACTGCCGGTCTGCTGGCAATGGCATTCATGGGATTCTCAGGAGTAGTGTAAGCAATTTGTAAATTAACAATTTGTAAATTTGTAAATGATTACTGCAGAACAAGTACAAAGCGCCTTGGAGATGCTCAAGGGCAAGAAAAAGATTGCCATCATCACGCATATTGCGCCTGACGGAGACGCCATGGGCTCATCGCTTGGCTTGTCATCATGGCTTCAGAGCAACCAACTGTTGGGTTGCCCTGAAGTCAAGGTAATCATTCCCTCCACCTACCCCAATTTCCTCGCATGGTTGCCTGCGGCAGACACCTGCATCGACTATGCAGCCAACCAAGAACAGGCGGAGCAGGCGGTACGCGAGAGCGACTTGCTGTTTTGTCTGGATTTCAACGAGCCTAAACGTGTAGGCGACGCTGCTGCACTATTCCCACTGGCGCAATGCCCGAAGATACTGATTGACCACCACCTGCACCCTGACGAGGATATGGCGGACCTGGTTATCTCCTATCCCGAAGCGCCTGCCGCCTGCTTCCTCGTGCTGGAGTTGATTAACAGCCTGAACCGCCTGACGAACGCGGATACCACCATCAGCACCGAGGTGGCAACATGCCTCTACTGCGGACTGATGACCGACACCGGCAATTTCGCCTTCAATTCAAACAACCCCGTTCTGTACGAGATGATTGCACAACTGCTGCGCGCAGGTATCAACAAAGACGAGATCTACGATGCCGTGTTCAACCAGTTCAGCGTCAGCAGAATGGAACTGATGGGGTATTGTCTGTTCCGCAAAATGAAGGTGTACAAGAACTACCACACCGCGCTCATTACCCTTTCGGCTTCCGAACTGAAACGTTTCAATTTCCAGAAGGGCGACTCGGAAGGCATCGTGAACCTGCCGTTGCAGATTGCGGACATTCGCTACTCGGTGTTTATGCGCGAGGATACCGACCGCATCAAAATCTCTTTCCGCTCGCAGGGAGACCATCCGGTGAACATCTTCGCACACGACTACTTCAACGGCGGAGGCCACAAGAATGCCGCCGGAGGGGAGAGTTTCCACACCCTTGACACCACCGTCAAATCCTTCGAGGACCATTTCCGCGAGTACTTCAGCAAATAAATACCACTGATTGTCAAAAAACCATTCCCTACTTTCGCGCGGCTTACCGATTGAAAGCACGGAATGGTTACACTTCCCGACTCTACTCTTATTCTTCCCCAATCCAACACTTATATAGTATTATACTGCGTATAATACCGGTGTATTACGTTATCACAACATTTATCGCTACCTGATGAGGGGAGAGCCGTACCTTCTCCGTATAAGGGGGAACGGCATCTCAACCAAGTAAGAACAGAGTGTATTTCCTTACCGCAGGTCGGGTTCGAAGAGGTGCTGCCACTTGTCGAAACGGGCAACAGAGTCGGAACCGTATTTCCACATGGAACGGCGAACATGCTCAAGGGTCAGTTCTTCGGTCAGGTGGGACTTGGAGTAGAACTTGTCGGCGTAGCAGATAATCTGCTCCTCGATGGTGCGCGGCGAGTAGTCCTGCAAGGGAATGGGCCAATTGTTCTGGCGTACTTCGTCAAGGGTGAGTCCGGTGCCGGTATGACGCTCCGCCACATCGGCATGGCGGGGCAGCCCCTCAGCCCGCAGCAGTTCCGCACCGAGGAAACCGTGCTCGATATATTCGTGCGTGCCGACACAGAAAATCCTCGGCGCATTGCAGTAGATAATGCCAATATCGTGCAGCATCGCCGCCTCGGCAATGAACGGTTCGTCGGCATGCAGTTCGGGGTGCGATGAGGCTATTTTCAGGGCACGGTCCCGCACCTGCACGGAATGAGTGATAAGCAGTTCGCGCAGTTGAGGCGACTGGCTGTAGTATTTGTCGATAATTTCAAGCGGATTCATTGGTGAAGTGGTTTGAGATAGTTCAGCGGAGGCCGTTCAGGAAATCTTTCGCCGGCATGCGTTTTTTGCCGGGGACTTGCAACGAGACGATATCCAAATACCCGTCAGCGGCTTTCAGACACAGCGCCGTGGGTTGTTCGGAAAGACGCACCTCGAAGATTTTCGTGCCGGGGAAAGAGCGACCACCCACCTGCAAATCCGTCCATGCAGCGGGATAAGGACTGAGTCCGCGGACAAAATTCTTCACCTTCAGCGCAGGCTGCGAAAGGTCTATTTGACAGGTCTCGCGGAATATCTTGGGCGCAGCCGTTGCCTCACCCGTTTGGGGTGTAGCGGGCACAGGACGCCCTTCGTTCTCTGCGTCGATAATCATATCCACGGTGCGGGTAACCAGCGCCGCCCCCATAGCCATCAGGCGGTCATGCACCTCACCAACGTTCTCGTCGTCTGCAATGGGCGTTTGGTCCTGCAGGATAAGGTCACCCGTGTCAATCTCATGCTTGAGGAAGAAAGTGGTCACGCCCGTTTCCTTGTCACCATTGATGACCGCCCAGTTGATAGGCGCCGCGCCCCTGTATCGAGGCAGCAGCGAGGCATGCAGGTTGAATGTGCCCAGGCGAGGCATGCTCCACACCACCTCGGGCAACATCCTGAACGCCACGACGATGAAGAGTTCGGCGTTGAACGCGGACAGTTGGGCAACAAACTGAGGGTCTTTCAGTTTCTCGGGCTGTAGGACCGGCAAGCCTATAGAGAGCGCGTAATCCTTGACCGCAGAGGTAATCATATGGTGCCCCCTTCCCGCAGGTTTGTCAGGCATGGTGACGCACGCCACTACGTTGTATCCGCCCTCCACAAGTGCCCTGAGCGACTCTACTGCAAAGTCGGGCGTACCCATAAAAACGATTCGTAAGTCTTTCTTTGTCATTTATCTAAAAAGAGATTTTATCGAGATTTCGAGATAACGATATTTCGATATTTCGAAATGCCGGGATAACGATTTAACCTTAAATTCCCCAATTGAGTTTGGTTTTGAGTGCGTTAACAAACGACTGATTGCCCAGGCGCACCAGTTTGACGGTCCTACTGGATTTCTCCACATGCAAGTTCATCTCCTCTGTCAGGCGCTGGGAGCGGCCGTCAATAGAAATAAGGAAAGCACCGGTACGGGAGTGTACGCGCATATCCAGTTTCCAGTCATCCGGAACAACCAACGGGCGCACATTGAGCGAATGGGATGCCACGGGCGAAAGGAGCATGACTCGGCTCTGCGGCACAGCGATAGGTCCGCCTGCAGACAGGTTGTACGCCGTGGACCCGGTTGGGGTGGAGATAATCAGTCCGTCACCGTAGTAACTGTGCAACGGCTCGCCGTTCAAGAATGTCTCCACACAAATCATGGACGCCAGTTCCTGCTTGAGGACCGCCACTTCGTTCAGCGCCAACGGATGGACTATACGCTTGGTCGCCGTATCGGACGAAGAGGACACCTCCAGCACAGACCGCTCCTCCAGCGTATAATCGCCACGAAGCAATTTCTGCAAGAGTGCATCCACATCATCTGTCTTGACATCCGCCAAGAAGCCCAGACTGCCACAATTGATACCCAAGATAGGGATGTCGCGCTCTACCACCTGCATGGCGGTAGTGAGGAACGTACCGTCTCCGCCAACAGACAATGCCACATCTATTTGCCCTGTATTGTCGGGCTGGAAGAGGGGGTAGTCCTCGCGGAGGTTCATCTCGTTGCGCAGTTCTGCCGAGAGGATGACTTGCACGTGGTGCTTCTGCATAAAGCGCAGGAGGAAGTTGACCTCCTCCACTGTGGCGCTTTTGTTGGTATTTCCGAAGATGGCGACAGTCATGACATTTACGATTTGACCATTTTACAATTTAACTATTTATTGGGCAATTTAACTATTTATTTACAATCAGTAGAACTTGTGGGCGAAGCCGATACTCAGCAACTCCTTGAACTGCATTTTGGCACGGGTGTCACCCTCCTGAATAGCAGAGGAGTCATAGCGCGGATGGAGCGAGACGCGAGCCGAGATGTACCGGTTAACAATAAAGTCACACGTTATCTCCCAGTCAATCTCTACCATTTTGTAGTTGGTATATGCGAAGAAGACTGTCTCCAGATAGACTTCGCGCAGCGGACGCCATTTCCACTCCAAGCGCACGGACGAACCGAAAGTGGAGAGGGTGTTCCCCGACTGAATACCAAACACAGAGCGGTCCACATTGATGGTATCCTTGGCAAACACCAGTTTGTAAGCAAGTGGCGAAAAGACGAGGGACATATTCTTCATAGGCTTGTAGTCCACACCTAAACCCCAATTGAAACGAATGGGGGTAAAGGTGCCGGTCTTCAGCGTCCGGGTATTCTCTTTCCACGTATTGAAAAACGGTGTCTGGAAATCGATGTTGAACGAGCCGTACAGTTTGTCGGCACGTATCTTCACGTTGAGTTTGCTGTACAGTTTTAGGAAGTCATCCGTCATGTTGACCTTGCGGAGCGAGTCGCCAAAAGAGGTACTGAAACCTTCCTGCCACTCGCCGGTGTTCTCCCACGTAATCCATTTCTTGGCATCGTACTTGATGGTACCCTTCACATTGGCGAACATAGCGAAACTGGAGTTACCACCCTGATACCAGTTGCTGGAGACGTAGTTCTGCGAGAACTGCACCATACCCGATGCCATCTTGTACCAGGGACCATAGCCTTTCAGTTTGCGCAGATGTTCCTGACGGTCCTCTTCGGCATCTTGCAGCAACGCTTTCACCTTCACCTCTGTTTCCACGTGGGTGGAGTCGGCATGCACTTCTTCCGCCTTCACCAATTGCGCTTTCAGACGGCGCAGTTCTTCCTCTTCCCGCGCAATAGAGTCCCTCAGTTCCTGCTCACGCCTTAGTTGCGCTACACGTGCCAACGAGTCCTGCTGCGCCAACCACACCGAGTCGGTATGCAGAATACTGTCCTGAACCGCCTGAACCGAGTCGTTGTGTGCCTTGATACGCAACGCCTGCTCATGCAGCAGACGGAGCATAATCTGCTCTTCTGCATTGCTCTCTATCGCAGCAGCGTCCTGCGTCAGTTTGAACGTGTCGGCATAGGTGATGATATTCGCCTCAAGCGTATCTATGCGGGTCACCCCTTTCACAAAGATTGTGTCCTGCGCAAACAACGTTACACAGGACGCAAAGACCAATAATACTATGTGGACGAACCTACGCATCATTTCCTTTTGGCATAATCAAGCGGAACAGGGGCATGCGACAGCGCGTGCCATATGAGCCATGCCGCCCATAGAATAAGCGGGATAGAGAGCACCTGCCCCATGTTCAGGACGAAGTTTGCCTCGAAGGCTTCCTGGTCGAACTTGATAAACTCCAGCACAAAGCGCGTCACAAACACTATCAGCAACCACACGCCCAGAATCAACCCGGGACGCTGCTTCGCTTTGGTGCGCGAGTACATCCAGTAGGACACCACACCTGCCACAATGCAGTAGATCATCTCGTAAATCTGCGTGGGATGGCAGGGAACAGTTTGTCCGTCACGAACAAAGATAAATCCCCACGGCAGAGTGGTCGGCCCGCCGTATATCTCCGAATTGAACAAGTTGCCCAAGCGAATCAGCGTGGCCGTAATGGCAATGCCTATCACCAGCCTGTCCAGTATCCAGGGCACTCCGGTATGGAAATGTTTCTTATTCAGGATGATGGCGGCAGTGATGAGTCCGATGGCGCCACCATGACTGGACAATCCGCCTTCCCAAATCTTGAGCAACATAAACGGGTGCTCGATATACGGGTTGCGGTAGTTGAATGTCAGCCCCAGTATCTTTAGCGGTTCCAATCCCAGATTCGCCGCCTCGTGCCATTCGTAGAACCAGCAATGCCCAATGCGTGCACCCACGATCACACCTATCACCATGTAGGTGAAAATCTTGTCCGCCCAGTCTTCAGGCGCCATGTCTTTCTTGTACAAATGCACCTGCACCAACCAACACAAATAGATACCTATCGCCCAGAAGATACCATACCAGCGCACCGACAGGCTGCCCAAGGAGAAAGCCACGGGGTCCACGTCCCAAGTAATATACAGAAGAGTCTCCATTAATTTGCGATTAATCCATTTACAATTTGACCATTTATTTTACTATTTGGTCATTTACGCCAGTGCTCCTGGTTTGCCGTGGCATTGTTTGTATTTCTTGCCACTGCCGCACGGACACGGGTCGTTGGGGCGGATTTTCTTATCCACATGTATGGGCTGGGTCACTTGCTGGCGACGTGTGTCCTGACCATTAGCGGCAGACATCGCAGTCTGAATAGCACCACTGCTGCTCATAGACCCCATCTGGGGTGCTTGTGTGCGGGACACGGCCTGGTCTTTCTGCGTGCGGTACTTGCTCATGTCCTGACGTTGCGGAGCCTGTGCCTGACGTACCTCGTTCGGGTCGCGCGTAGGTATCTGCGCACGCATCAGGATAGCAATAGCGCGGCGGTTGAAACTTGCCAACATCTGCTCGAACAGACCAAAAGACTCAATCTTATAGATCAGCAACGGGTCTTTCTGCTCGTAGGAGGCAGTCTGAACAGAGTGGCGCAGTTCGTCCAACTGGCGGAGGTGCTCTTTCCACTCGTCATCAATCACGTACAGCAGCGTCTGTTTCTCGAAACTCTTCACCACCTCTTTGCCCTCGGTCTTGTACGCGTCTTCCAGATTGACAATAACCTGGTAGGTGCGCTTGCCATCGGTGAT
>CAMOMF010000128.1 GCA_946619625.1 uncultured Bacteroidales bacterium | reverse complement strand
GAGAAGAAACAAAAGAAGAGACTGGTGAAGAAACGAAAGCAGAGGATGGAGAACCAGAGGAGTGAGTATAAATAGTGCGGGTGGGGGTTGAGTGGGATGGAACGGAGTGGGTTGAGTGAGAGGGAACGGAGAGGGCAGGAGAAGAGTGGGATGGAACGGGGGGAGTAGAGTTGGATGGAGTGGAGTGGGTAGAGGTAGAGTTGGATGCGATAGAATGGGTAGGGGTAGAGTTGGGTGCGATAGAATGGGTAGGGGAGGATGGGGTAGTGGGAGAGGAGGGGTGGAGGTGATAAGGTTTTTCGGCAAAGGCGGCGTTGAGGAGGGCAAAGTGGTCGGAGAGTTCGAGAGAGGTATAGCGGAAAACGGCATCGGAGCCATAGCAGTGTAGTCCTGCGGCGTAGTAATTGATTTGTACTTTGTTGAGCATATCAATGTGCGTTTTACGAGCAAGGCGGGAAGAGGCGACTTGGCAGAGTGGAACATAGCGGTTGTCGCCTAAAGTTTGGTCGAAGACAGAAACGCGTCGGTTTATGCCACAGAAGTAGAGGAGGCGGCGCAGGGCGTGATTGTATTTCTGGCGTTCGTAGCCAGCCCGATAGAGGCTCAGCTTAGGGGCATTGAAGTTGCCGAAAAGGAGTTGTGTTCGCTGGATGATTTCCCATGCAGTATGGATGAGCGGCGTTTGAATTTCGCGGTTAGTGGATTGCGAAGAGGCGGTCTTGGAGGGAATGTAGTGAATAAAAGGGATACCCTCGGAAGAGACCGCCACTTTGCTCATTGTTAGGCGTTGGAGATCGCCGAGACGACATCCGATGGCGCAGTTGAGGATAAAGATATCTTTGGTGGTTTGTAGTTTTTCAGGGACGGGAGTGTTGATAATGCGGCGTACTTCGTCGGCGTGCAGATAGAAAGGTTCGTCAAACATGACGTGCATGATGCTTTTTTGCTTTTTAGCAGCGAGTTTGCGGAAAGGTGAACGCTGAATTTCTTCGCGGTTTTCGAGTTCGTTAAAGAAAGCAGAGAGTGCTTTGAGGTCGTGGACGACCGTATTGTTTTTGCATCGTTTGACGGGTGGTCTTTTGCCAATTCCTCGCGGGTAGAGATTAGGGTAAGAGGGGACGTAGAGGTACTCGTCGAAGATGAACTGACGGAAGTCGAGCAACATGTTGATATCGAACTGATTGACATGAAGGTTTGATACTCCCTTGATAATAAGGAAGCGTTTGAGTTTGCGTGCCTTGCTGAGCATTTGTGAGTAGCGATAATGTCCCATAATCCCATCGCGGTGGGAGTCCTCGATGTACTGCAGGAATCGTGGATAAAGCCGCTGTTGTGTTGGTTGGCTGCATACGTTTTCGCCCTCCTTGGAGTGTGAGATTTCGAGATTGAACACGTGTGTGTTCAGGCGCAGAGTGAATTGTCTCATATGAAATATTTTTGCGTTAATACTAATCGTCAGGAGAGTTACGTCTCCCAATCGGGGTGCAAAATTACGCAAAAAAGTTCATCTGAGCAAAGAAAAGGAGAGCAAGAGAGTTTTTTTCCTAAGGATAAAGCTGTAAAGCGGTGTTTATTTGGTGAAAAAGTGTGTTAGTTGTTGTTATTTTGTTCTGGGGAGGTGAGGTTGCCGTGTTGTTCGGGCATGATGATTCGGCGGATGTTGCAGCCTACGTAGTTTCCGAGTACAATAAGGGGGTAGTACCAGAGCAGTGGTAGAGTCCAATCTGCCGCAGCAACGATATAGACTACATCTGCAATGGAGTGGTAGAATCCGCAAACAATGAAGAGTGGTATTCCGAAGAGAACGGGGAGTGTGCTTTTGGTGGTACGGTAGAGCCAGACGGCAATATCGATGATTAGTCCGCATCCGACAGCCCGAAGGAAAGCGCGCCAAGGTCCCTGTGCTATACGTGCTGCAATCATTCCCTGCGCCCGCTCGACGGGCTCGCCGCCAAGGCTCATCATAAGCAGTCCGAGAAGGACGCAGCCGACGACGTTGTAGAACCAGATGACTGCGAGTTTGCCGGTTTGACTAAGCGGCAGTTTGCCAGCCTGTCCGGTGTAGAGTAAGGTGCCGGAGAGAACAACGGAGATGAGTCCGAAGGCAAAGATAATGGCGCCGGTAAGTCCTCCCAGCGCGAGGTAGCCGCATGCTCCGAGTCCAATAAGGAGTCCGGCGAAGAGGGATTTTCTGTCGAAGAGTTGCATGATGAAAAAAATAATAAGGTGCAAGTTAATACTAATATGGCACTGTTGGCGCCTCACTAAGTGCGGAGGGGGCGGTGAGCAGATGCACGGAAGGCTTTCTCATGTCGGGCAGCTTCGGAGAGGGTGGAGGCATCGAAGTACGTGGCGGAGAAGCGATTCCAGATGTAGTCGATGGCGACAGGAGAGGGGTGCAACATGTCATCGGCATAGAAACGATAGTCGCGCAGGTCGTCCAAGAGAAGTTCGTAAGCGGGGAAATAATGCAAAGCAGACACCTCCCCTACGTCAGGGGAGGAGTTGGGGACAGGCTCTTCTGATGTATGGGAGGGGTTATGGGATGAGTGGAGGAGGTGGTTGATGGCGAGGAGGAGGGTCGCTTTGCTGAGTTGGTTGGCATGTGCGCCATCGCGCAGGTGACGTATGGGACTGACTGTGAAGATGATACGAATGTTTGGAAGCGTTGTGTGGAGGTGGTGGATGAGGGTTGTCCAATTGGTGAGAATATCGTCCACAGAAAGACACTCTCGAATGAAGCGGGAGGGGAGTTCGTGGTGACAGTTACTAACCACCATACGGGTGTCGGCAAGGCGGTAAACCCAGGCAGTGCCGAAAGTGATGAGGAGTACATCGGTGTGGCGCAGGTGTTCGGCGGCGCGTGCAAGGATGTCGTTGTGGAGTGAGAGGGCTTCTTCCGGCGTGGGACGCGAGAGGAGGGTGTGACTGAGCCAAGAGCCGTATCCCTCCTGCCGGAAAGACTGAATCTCTTCGGGTTGGAGCGGTTGGTTGTCGAGCAGGCGGGACAGAACCGTGGCGATGCTGAGCGGATTGTAGAGTGTACCGAAAGGGTTGATTTGTGCGTTGAATCCGGCGCGAAGGAGGCGCTCACCGATGTTGTCGGAGAAACAAGAACCGAGTAACAACAGACGGGAGTCGTGGTTGATACGGAACGAAGCCTGAGGGATGGGGACCTCCGTTCGGAAAGAAATATGTTCGGTTGGTTGTAGCATATTGTATAACCTCGAAACTGACGTTTCGAGCACCCGACAAAGATGATTTTTGCTCACGATTCAGAGAGGGGTCTGAACTTGTCCGGAGTTTGTTCTGAGAAGGTATGGAGAAAGTATGCAGGGGGTATGGAGGTCCCCTCACCAGGTAGCGATAAATGTGTACTTAAGTGGTAGTGTGCGGTGCTATCAATTGGCAGCTTTTTTTTGCGGATATTTGCGGAACCATGAGGAGACCTTGAGCCGTATCACACCGAGGAGTGCTTCGGAGAAAATACCGCCAGACATCTTGCTGGTGCCGAGTACACGGTTAATGAAGATGATAGGTACTTCCTTGATTTTGAATCCACACTTGTAGGCGGTGAACTTCATCTCAATCTGGAAGGCGTATCCCTTGAAGCGAATCTTGTCGAGTTCGATTGTTTCGAGGACTTCTCGCCGGTAACAAACGAATCCGGCAGTGGTGTCGTGAATACCGACACCGAGTACGAATCGCACGTACATGGACGCGCAATAGGACATGAGTACTCGCCCCATGGGCCAATTGACGACGTTGACACCGGTGATGTAACGAGAACCGATGGCGAGGTCTGCTCCCTCGTTCGCGCAAGCATCATAGAGTTTGAGGAGGTCCTGAGGGTTGTGCGAGAAGTCGGCATCCATCTCGAAGATAAAGTCATATTGGTGCTCAATCGCCCACTTGAATCCAGTGATGTATGCGGTTCCAAGTCCCTGTTTGCCAGCGCGTTCGATGATGAAGAGCTTGTCTTTGTAGGTGGTTTCGATGAGTCGCTTGACAATGTCGGCCGTGCCATCGGGCGAGCCGTCATCGATGACGAGAATATGGTACTGCAAGGGCAGTTTCATTACCGCTTTGATAATGTTTTCGATATTCTCTTTCTCGTTATAAGTAGGGATGATTACTAATCGGGAGTCCATATTGTGCGTTATTTAAGGATGAACAAAGGTGAGGGTTTGGTGCGCTCGAGTGCGCGGAGGAGCACCGTTCCGTTGGTTCCGTCGCCGAGGATAGCACCTACCGATTCGAGGTACTGTGTGATCGTATTGACGGCGACATCGGGGTCGTTGTTTTCCTGAGAGAGGTGGCAGAGGAAGATGTGCCGGAGCCCCGGATGGAAGTTGCGTGCGAGCAGTTCGCCGCACGTGTCGTTGCTTTGGTGTCCCCGGTCGGAGAGAATGCGCTCTTTTAGGAAAGTGGGGTATGGACCGTTGAGGAGCATCTGCTCGTCGTGGTTCGCCTCGATGACGAGGTGGTTGGCAGATCGGATGGCGTGTTCAATTTGTTCGTTGGGCACACCACAGTCGGTAATGAGGACGAAACGCTCTCCCATGAAATCGATTTGATAACCAAGACAATCGGTCGAGTCGTGGGAAACGCCGAACGTGTTGATTTGCATACCGAAGAGTTCGAAGGGCACTCCTTTTTCGAAATAGCGTCTGGCAGTGCGTAACTTGAGCGTGACGCCGTAGTTGCGGTCAATGCCGGCATGTATAGCTGCGGTGGTGTAGATAGGGAGGTGAACATACTCGCCGAGTCGTCCGACGGAGCGTATGTGGTCAGCGTGGTCGTGTGTGATGAGTACGCCCATGATGTTCTGGAAGTCGAGTTTCATTTCCCGCAGGCAATTGCGAATATATCGCGCAGAGATACCGGCATCGATGAGGATGCCTTGCTCTTCGGTTCCGAGGTAATAGCAATTGCCGCTGCTACCAGAACCGAAACTACGGAATATGAGGTGCTTTTCTGCCATATCAGTCGCCTTTTGCGCCATACTACACAAAATAACCTGCAAAGGTACTACTTTTTTTTTGATTATGCAAATTTTTGTCAAAAAAAATGCAGTACATACACGTATTTTTCCGTAAATCGGGGTTCAGAAAGTAGAAAAAGGCGGTTTATTCGCCGAAATATGCGAGCAGATATTGCTGGGGGGAGCCGTCGGTAAGTTGTGCATACCGGAGCATCGCCTGCGTGCGCTGTTTGTAGATTTCGAGGCGGTCTTCGTAGCAGGATTTGGGGATGCGGAGGTAGGCAACAGGGAGCCGCTCCTGAGCATAATATATATATGGCGTCTTCCGGCGGGGGATATAGCGGATGATACCTTGCTGCGCCAGAAGGATGAGTTGCTGGTTGAGGAGACTTTTGGGGTCAGGGGCAGTGTTGAATAGTTCGGCGGCGAGCCGGGCATCGTAGATATAGACGTGCTCGGTGAAGATACCCGGGTAGTGTCGCATGAGTGCATTGAGGATTCTCTCGCCGAGTGGCGGGATGTCCTCGGAGTAAAGTTCATCGCGGGTGAGTAGGATTTGTACGCGAGGTTGTGTCTCGTGCTCGTCGATGTAGGTGATATATCCGGCTTGTGAGAGTATCTGCAGTGCGGAGAAAGTGGGTAGGAGTGGCAGGTGGTTGTCGGCGCAGAACTGCTCGAACGGGAAGGGGAAAGTGTGGTCGAGCCCGGAACCGAGCCCAATCTGCAACCAATTACCGAGGATGTCATAGACGCGAATGATGAAATCGCGCTCGGGGTATTGGTTATGTACGCGTTGCAACATCTTGGTCTGGTCGTCGTCGGCATAAAGGAGTATGGCGTAGGCTTGTTTCTCATCGCGTCCGGCCCGTCCCGCCTCTTGGAAATACGCTTCGATGGAATCGGGCAGGTCAAGGTGTATGACGGTGCGGACATCGGGTTTGTCAATACCCATTCCGAAAGCGTTGGTGGCAACGATGACGCGGGTATGACCATTCTGCCAGTCGCGTTGCTTGCGGTCCTTGTCATCGCTTGCGAGTCCGGCGTGGAAATAGTCGGCAGAGATATGTTGAGCCTTGAGCCAATCTGCGACATCTTTTGTCTTGCCGCGACTGCGGACGTATATGATACTGCTTCCGGGTACTTTCCTGAGAATACGGAGCATTTGTTGCAACTTGTCCTGCGTACCTGCAGCGTGCCGAACCACGTACCTGAGGTTGTCGCGACGGAAAGACTTGCGGAATACGTTCGGTTCTGGGAAAGCCAGTTTTTCCTGAATGTCCCTCACGACATCGGGTGTGGCCGTGGCAGTAAGTGCGAGTATGGGAATACGTGCGTCCTGACGGTATCTACGGAGACGTGTTTGCAGGACTTCGCGGATGGAGGCTATTCGTAGATAAGGCGGCCGGAAATCGTATCCCCATTGGGAGATACAGTGTGCTTCATCCACGGCAATCATGCATATGGGCAGGTCAGCGAGTCGCTTGCGGAAGAACTCTGACTCAAGGCGCTCGGGTGAGACGTAGAGGAACTTGTAGCCTCCGAACTGACAATTATCGAGTATAGTGACGATCTCCTGCCACGACATTCCCGAGTAGATGGCGTAGCCCCGAATGCCGCGCTCGCGTAAGTGCATGATTTGGTCTTTCATGAGTGCGATGAGCGGTGTGATGACCAAGCAGAGTCCTTCCTGTGTGGGGTCACAAGGGTCGCGCATTGCCATGGCAGGGACTTGGAAGCAGATGCTTTTCCCTCCGCCGGTGGGGAGGAGTGCGAGGGTGTCCTTTCCGCTTGCCACACTTTCAATAATTTCCGCCTGAAGCGGGCGGAAATTATCGTAATGCCAATAGCGGCGCAGTATGTTGCGGAAATCGGGCATGGAGGAGTTATGCGTGAATGTTTGCAATGCCTGCTTGCAGACGCCGGAGTGTCTCTGCCTTGCCGAGAACATTGGTTATTTCCCAGATATGCGGTCCGCGTGCAGCGCCAACGAGGGTAATACGGAAAGCGTTCATTACCAATCCGACACCGTATTCATGTTCTGCAATCCAGCCCATGACCACCTTGTCGAGATTTTCCGCCGACCAATCGTCCACGGTGCCAAGGAGTTGGCAGAGGGCTTGCATTTGTGCGGGTGACTCTTCTTTCCAGCGTTTCTTGACGGATTTCTCATCGTAGGAGGTGGGTGCGACAAAGAAGAAATTAACTTGTTCCCATAGTTCGGGGACGAAATTGACGCGCTCCTTCATAAGGTCGATGATGTGTACGACCGTAGGTTTGTCCACTTTGCGAATAGCGGCTTGTTTTTCTGCATCGACAGAGGCGAGGAAAGGCTCGTAGAGTTCTTCGCCGGACTTGAGTTGCAAATACTGGTGGTTGAACCATTTGCCCTTCTCGAAATCGAATTTAGCCCCGGCTTTGGAGACACGGTCGAGTGAGAAATCGTGGATGAGTTCGTCCATGGTGTAGAGTTCTTTGTCGCCTGCTCCGTGCCATCCGAGGAGTGCCAAGAAATTGACCACGGCTTCAGGGAAATAGCCGCTCTCGCGGTATCCGGAACTGACGGAACCGTCCTTGGGGTTGTGGAACTCGAGGGGGAAGACGGGGAACCCGAGCCTGTCTCCGTCCCGCTTGGACAGTTTGCCATTTCCATCGGGTTTAAGTAGGAGTGGCAGGTGCGCAAACTGCGGCATTGATTCTTCCCATCCGAATGCGCGGTAAAGTAGGACATGCAGCGGTGCAGACGGCAGCCACTCTTCGCCACGGATAACATGGGAGATTTGCATGAGATGGTCGTCCACGATGTTGGCGAGGTGGTAAGTGGGCAGGTCATCGGCGGACTTGTAGAGCACTTTGTCATCGAGGATAGAGGAGTTGATAACCACTTCTCCGCGTATTAGGTCGTGGATGTGTACATCCTCGTTTGGCTCGACTTTGAAACGTACCACATATTGTTCACCATTCTGGATGCGCTGACTGACCTCTTCGGGAGAGAGTGTGAGGGAGTTGCACATCTGCAAGCGAGTGGATGCATCGTATTGGAAATTGTTGATTTCCTTGCGTTTGGCTTCCAGTTGCTCGGGTGTGTCAAAAGCGATGTACGCTTTGCCTGCATCCAACAATTGATGAAAGTATTGGTGATAGATGTCGCGGCGCTCGCTTTGACGATACGGTCCGAACGGTCCTTCGGGCGTGACGCCGATGCCCTCGTCAATCTGTATGCCGAGCCATCGGAGTGCCTCAATGATATACTCTTCCGCTCCGGGTACGAAGCGAGTGGAATCGGTATCTTCGATACGCAGGAGCATGTCTCCGCCATGTTGACGTGCGAACAAGTAATTATAGAGGGCGGTGCGAACTCCGCCGATATGCAGTGCGCCTGTTGGTGATGGCGCAAAACGAACTCTAACTCTTCTTTCCATATGGTTTGTGATCAATTTTTGATGTTACTGATTTTGATAATCAATGAATTAAACTATCGATTTTGCTCACCCCATGGTCTTCTCATGATTGTCTCATTCTTGTAGCATTTTCGCCTCGTATTTATCGAGTGCGTTTGCCATGAGTTCTCTGCCCTTGTTGAGTATTTCTTCCGCCTTGTCGAAATCGAAGGTGGAGTAGGCGTTTTGGGGCATTTCCACCAGCACTTCGGGCTTGCAGGCTTCCGCCATGATTCGGCAGTTGGCTTGAATCTGCACGTCGATAGTACGATTAATGAGGGAGGCTAAATTTATCTGCGGGGTAAACTCGCCAAGGTCTTTGGAGAGTTTGTCCCACAATTTTGTTACTGTTTCCAGTTTGTTTATCCCCCATTTTTCGGGGAGAGTGGGGATGGAGACCCCCGTCTGCATATGGTCCTGCGCGGAGATGTTGACTCCCACAAGGATGTCTCCGCCTGTGCGCGGGGTGCGGTTGAGGGGGAACGGGTTGGTGAGTCCGCCGTCCACAAGGAGCGTGTCCTGCCAGTTGTAGGGCTCGAAGACCATAGGGATAGATATGGAGGCACGTATGGCATCGAACAATTTGCCGGAGGTGAAGACCACTTCGCGGCTGTTGAGGATATCTGTGGCTACCATGGCGACGGGGATAGGCAGGTCCTGTATGTCGCAATCCGGCACCCACTGCTTGATTGCCTCCAGCACTTTGTTGCCTTTGACGACATAACTAAGTCCAAAACTGAAGTCAGTAAGACTGAGAATCTGCTGTTTGTCAAGCGAGCAGAACCAATCGTGTGCTTCGTGTATCTTGCCGGAGGCATATATGCCCGCAATCAGGCTTCCGATGGAAGTGCCGGAGATGGATGATATTGTGTACCCTCTTGCCAGCAGTTCCTCGATGGCGCCGATATGTGCCATTCCGCGGCTGCCCCCACTACTAAGGCATAGTGCAACATTTGGTTTCATACTATTCGAAATTAAATACGATACTGACCATGTGCGAACGGAGTCGCTTGATGGCATCGGTGTAGAATCCTTGCGTCTCGGCGGTGATACCCTCGCTGCGGTCAGCCATAGGGGTCAGTACATTATTGAATCCTAATTGGTACTTGATCTCCGGGCAGAACTTGAACCAACTGAAATAGAAATCGCAGCCAAAGCCGACCTGCATGAAGTAGTCGAAAGGTCGTTGCAGGACATACCGCTCTTTGTCCTGCGCAAAATCGTAACTGACACCGCCGCCGGCTATCACATAGGGTCGGTAGTTACTTTCGCGGTCGGCAGACCATTTGAGCATCAAGGGAATAGCCAATGGCATGCAGAGTACGTTGGCAGTCATCATCCCCAGGTTTCCCGACTCGGATTTGTAACTAATGACGCGCTCGCCGAAGTGCAGTTCAGGTGTAAAGCGCAGGTTGAGGTGCTTGGCAAGCCGGACATCTGTGATAAAGCCCACGGAGAAACCCGGGAAGAGCGAACTGACACGCGGGTGAAGTATTTCGCCTGTGAAATTACCTTCGCCCGGAGTGGGAGAGAGTCCGCTGACGGGTTGAAGCGATTCCGTGACAGAATAACTCATCAGGTTCATACCGAGCGAGAAACCGAAATGTACCAGTTTGTCGTCGATATAAGGGCGGTTCATGGCTCGCTGTGCATTGGTTGTCAATGCGCAGGTGCAGAGTAATATGAAAACTAAAAACTTCTTCACTTCCTTAAAAATTGTATTGCTTCCCGGTATCCATCCAACCCATGTCCAATAACGGAATGGGCGCAGACATCGGTCAGAAAAGAGTGTCTGCGAAACGGTTCCCGTTGGTTGATATCCGTAATATGCACTTCTACAACAGGCGTGCGGACAGCCGCCACCGCATCGCGCAGACTGACACTAGTGTGAGTATATCCACCGGCATTGAGCACGATTCCTTGTGCCTTCCCGAACCCGTACTGCTGGATGGCATCAATGAGGTCGCCCTCGTGATTGCTCTGAATGTAGGTCAGGCTGTCAGCAGGGAAGAGCCGTTGGAGTTCTTCCAGATAATCCTCAAAACTGCGGTTCCCGTACAAGTCGGGTTCGCGTTGCCCGAGCAGGTTGAGGTTAGGTCCGTTCAGAATCAGGATGTTCATCGGCTTTTACCCGTTAACCGAAGCGAGGAACTCGTCGTTGTCGGCAGTGACTTCGATACGTTTCTTGAGGAACTCCATCGCCTCGATTGAGTTCATGTCGCTCAGGTAGTTGCGTATCTGCCACATGCGGCTGAGAATCTCCGGCGGCAATAGTAAGTCGTCGCGTCGGGTGGAGGAAGCCATGATATCCACAGCAGGGAAGACGCGCTTGTTGGACAGTTTGCGGTCTAATTGCAGTTCCATGTTTCCTGTACCCTTGAACTCCTCGAAGATGACATCATCCATCTTGCTGCCGGTTTCGGTCAGGGCGGTTGCGATGATTGTGAGTGAGCCGCCATCCTCGATGTTACGTGCCGCTCCGAAGAACCGTTTGGGTTTGTGCAGAGCGCTGGCTTCCACACCTCCGGACAGCACTTTGCCGGACGCTGGCGCTACGGTGTTGTAGGCACGCGCCAGTCGGGTGATGGAATCGAGCAGGATGACTACATCGTGTCCGCACTCAACCAGACGCTTGGCTTTCTCGTGTACGATGTTTGCCACCTTGACGTGGTTCTCTGCCGGCTCGTCAAACGTGCTGGCGATGACCTCGGCATGCACGCTGCGTGCCATGTCGGTAACCTCTTCCGGACGTTCATCGATGAGCAGAACAATCATATACACCTCGGGATGGTTGGCGGCAATGGCGTTCGCCACCTCTTTCAGTAGTACGGTTTTACCGGTCTTAGGCTGTGCCACTATCAAGCCGCGTTGTCCTTTGCCGATAGGTGCAAACAGGTCGATAACACGGCAACTGAGCGGGTCGTTGTGTCCGGTGCAGAGTTTGAATTTCTTGTCAGGGAAAAGGGGCGTAAGGTGCTCGAAAGCGACCCGGTCACGTACCTGTTCGGGCAGACATCCGTTGATTTTCTTCACGGTGTTCATGGGGAAGAATCGGTCACCGTCTTTGGGTGGCAGGATAGAGCACTCGACGGTGTCGCCGGGCTTCAGTCCGTACTGTTTGATTTGCTGTGCGGATACGTAGATATCGTCCGGTGAGGGCAGGTAGTTGTAGTCCGGCGAGCGCAGGAAACCAAAGCCGTCCGGCATGATTTCCAGTGTGCCGACTCCGGTTACAAAATCGCCAAAATTGTACTCGGGTACAGGAGCGGGAGCAAGTTCGTTGTTTTGATACTTGTCCTGATATTTGTTTTGTTGTTCCGCCGGTTGAAAGGGTGCTGCGTTGTTCATGCGCTGTTTTTTGCGCTGTTTGTGTGCGCGGTCATCCTCGAAGGCGAAGAGCGCGGCTTCCAAGGCGGCGCGGTTGGCCTCTTCCCGCTTGGCACGCAGAGCAATCTCCTCTTCCGACAATTGCGGAGCGGCTTCGGGTTGTGCGGTCAAAACGGGTTCTTCGGGAGTCTGTACCTCGGGAGCGGCGTTGATAAGCTGCTGTACCGGTTCGGGTTCGGGTGCAGGCTGCGGCTCGGGTAGCGTGGCAACCGGTTGGGGTGCCTGCGGAGCGACTGGCTCTTCCGCGAAGAGCACTTTGCGCGGGCGTCCACGGCGGCGTGCCTGCAAACGTGCCTGCTCTTCTGTGCGTTGTTCCACTTGTTCCGCCATGGCTTTCTGTTCCTCCGCTTGAGAGGTCATTTTCGGGCCTTTGTCTTTCAGGTGTGCAAGTCCGACCTTCTCCACCTTTTCTTGTTTCTGTGCAACGCGTGTGCGCTCACGTTTGCGAGTGGTGCGTGCATCGGCTTTCGCCTCAACTTCTGCGGCATGTTGAATTGCTTGTGCATCAAGAATTTCGTAAATCAGTCCCTGCGCTTCGGCGTTACGCTTAACTTTCAGTCCGAAGTCTTTCGCTACTTGTTTGAGTTCATCGAGCGTTAATTGCCCGAGTTGGTTAATGTCGTATGTCATAAAGTGAAAATAAATTCTAAGGAAATCAATCCGTCAACGGAATGGGTTTGCAATGTCTCGCTATAATAGCGAAGCAGATCGTCCGAGTTCTACGAGGAAAGAGACCAACGCAGTGTTTCAAAACGCGAGTGCAAAGTTACTGCTTTTTTTTGAATTATGCAAATATTTTGGCAAAAAAAGTTATTTTTTCTTGCTATTTTTTGTTATTATGCACATTACGAGTACGTAGATGCAAAAAATTAGGCAAATACCATTGCTTATCCACATGGGCGGATGCTTCATGATGATACCTGTCAGGAACCAGAAAAAGATGCCTGTTGTAAGGATGATTTGCATCAAAAGGGACAGCCCTTCGGTGTTTCGGGTCTTGTATATCTGCCAGGCTTGTGGTACTTGGCATACAGCCATACATATTCCGGCAATAGTTCCGGTGATGAACGTTAAATCCATATTTGTTCGAATTGATTGATTTTTTCTTTTTGGTAAGGGGCGCTGACGCGTATGTAGTTTTCCGTCCACCCTGACATCGTTTTTTGTCTGGTGCTGTTTTGTGTAAGCATATTGCCCTTGCCTGCTGCTTCCCACAGCACCGTAGCCTGTTCTCCCCGATGTGCGGCATAGAACGCAGCCAGTTTGCTTTCGCTCAGCCTGAGCAGGACCTCCACACGCCGCCGCTGCTCTTCGTTGGAAACACGCGGCAGGTCCATGTCCACCATGCGGGTTCCCCTGCGTTCCGAGTAGGGAAAGACGTGCAGTTGGCATACGGGCAGTTGTTCGATAAAACGATAGTAGTCGCCGAACATCTCTTCTGTTTCGCCGCGTACACCCACCATACAGTCCACGCCGATAAACGCGCCGGGCATACGCGAACGGATGCGCTCCACACGTTCCTGAAACAGTTCGCGGCTATAGCGGCGGTGCATGATCTTCAGCACCTCGTTGCTGCCACTCTGCAGCGGGATATGGAAGTGCGGTGCAAAATGGCGGCTGGAGGCAACGAAGTCGATGATTTGGTCAGACAACAGATTGGGCTCGCAGGACGAGATACGGTAGCGGACTTCGCCATTCACCTCGTCCAAGGCATGGAGCAGTTCAAGGAAAGTCTCGCCGGTGCTGCGCCCGAAATCGCCGATATTCACGCCGGTCAGTACAATCTCCTTGGCACCCTCGTCAATGGCTTTCTGCGCCAGTGCCACCGTGTCGGCAATGGGGGCGTTGCGGCTTGTTCCGCGTGCCATGGGGATAGTGCAATAGGTGCAGAAATAATCGCAACCGTCCTGCACCTTCAGGAAACAGCGGGTGCGGTCCTCTTTCGAACAACTGGGATGGAACCGACGTCCCGCCTCACTCAGACGTCCCTGCGGCGAGGCAAGGTCGGTGTAGTATTCCGGCGAAAATCTATATAGGTTTTTCGAAGGAGAGGCAGAAGAGGATGAGATGACCTCTATAATACTTTGGATCCGGTCCTTCTCGTTGGATCCGACCACCATAGTGACGCCCTCGATGCCGGCAACCCTCTCAGGCTGCAGTTGGGCGTAACAGCCCGTCACGATAATCTTTGCATCGGGGTGTTCGCGGTGTAGTCGTCGGATAGCCTGACGCCCTTTCTGGTCTGCCACATCCGTCACGGAGCACGTGTTCAGGATGCACACATCCGCCTGTTCGCCGCGATGAACCGTCTCATGTCCGGCGTGGCGCAGCGAGTCCGCCAAACTGCTCGTTTCAGCGAAATTCAGTTTGCAGCCTAATGTTTGGTACAGAATCTTCATGTCAGTGCCTCCATGCAATCGAGAAGACTACTCGGTGCGAGGTCGTTCCAAGGGCGATGGGCACGGGTTGCATTTCGTGGAAACGGATATGTTCCCGCTTCAGACAGCATTGATAGGCAGCGCCTACCACCACGTACTTGTGGCGGAAACTGATGCCTCCGGACAGGTAGTGTGCGTACTGCAGATTGGCAAACTCGGTGTCTGTACGAACCGAGCTGTAATCAAGCGGATAGACGGTGTCCGACCACTTGCCTTTGTCCAAACTGCGAAACCGCAGTGCATAACCCAGATTGAAGAACCAGTTGTTGCCCGCTACCGCCTCCATGCCCACTTTGGCGGTGTGGGTGTCTGTCAGTTTTACGTTCGACTTGTTGATATCGTGCTGATAATCATACTCCAAGGAGAGTAGTCCTATCGTGTTTAATTGGAAAGCCATACCCGCTACTACGCGCATAGGCTGGCTGAACGAGCGGGGTGAGTCGGTGTTCTCAGGTGAGCCCACCGTGACTGTGCCGCCATACACGGAAGACAGGTCGGCGTAGTTGCGCAGAGTCAGTCCCACCGGCACCGGAGAATGGAACGCTGCACCAAGGCGCAGGTAACGCGTTGGGCGGTACAACAGACCGAACTTGCTAATGAAACCCACTCCCGAAGCCGTGACATTCGACTTGAGCGAGTAGTTTCCTCCCGCGCGGAAAGCCTCGTCATAAACGGTTGATTTCATGTACGTAAGGCTGCGCACTCCCAATTCTGTGCCGATATACCATTGGTTGGAGATATTCATTCCCCACGCAATGGTGAACTCGTC
>CAMOMF010000127.1 GCA_946619625.1 uncultured Bacteroidales bacterium | reverse complement strand
GAAAGCCTGGAATGTATAGTCGCCGTGTTTGTAAAACCATCGGTTCGCAAGGTTCGCGTTCTGTACCTTCGGCATGTCGGCGAAAGAGTCATGGTTCTCATCCATCGTCATAAAACTCTGGCCGTAATGCGCCATCAACCCCGTATATAAACTCTCGTGATGGCAATGTTCGCCTTCTTCGTGATGGTGATGTTCGTGTTCCTCTTCGTCCTTCAGCGGGATCTTCCATCCGCCCATGATATTGGCTTCCGCCATCAACTCGGAGTTGAACATCAAATTCACCGACAGAGGGTTCTGCGTCTGCGGCTTAAGCAACTCTACATTGATCTGACCGGAAGTGGCTTCGTACCCGTTGATGACCGACGAAGTGCCTTTGCTTACCTGAATACTGCTCATCCACGGACCGGGAATATACTCCAACCCGAAGTTCTGCGCCAGTCCGCGTACGGCCGGCGTGTTCTCCTGAATTAACTGCACGTACGTACCGCTCAATCCCAACAACCGAATCTGCTTTGCACCCGTGGCGGCATCCGAATAAGCCACATCAACCGAAGCGTTGGTTTCAAAAGCCTCGCTCAGGTTGCAGCAGGCTGCGCGGCATAACTCTTCCGTGCCGATTGTCTGCGTGTCGAAAGCCGATGTCCTACTCTTCAGCACGCCCTGCTTTCGCTCGGTAATTGTCACCTCGTCCAATACCGCCTCATCAATCAGCACTACTGTCAGCGGCTTCCTGTCTATCACCTCTATCGTATCGCTATGGCATCCTACAAAAGAGAACACCAGCAGTCTGCTTTGTTCCCTTCCTTTCACAGGCATAATAGTGAACTCACCGTCAATGCCGGTCGCTACACCATGAGTCGTACCCGCCCAATAAACGTTCGCGCCTACCAGCGGATATCCTTTTTCATCCAATACCACGCCGCTTATCTGCGCATGCGCATGCACACATAGGATACTTATAATAAGGAGTATGATTTTTCGTATATTCATGTCCGATTTTTCAAAATCCGCTGCAAAATTACTGCTTTTTCAGGACATGCGCAATACCTAATCTGTGGTATTTTGTGCTTTTTGGCATAAAAATTGCACGTTTTTATTGCGCAGATGCGATTTTTTTAGTAATTTTGCAGCGCAAAATCATACAACATGTACAAATCAACCGACAAGATATGCGATCTGATGTCCCACGAGGAAGAAGCAATCCAGATTATCAGCCGTTTCGGTCTATCCATGGGTGTAGGCGACCAAACGATTGAACAAGCATGCGAGACGCACGGCATCCATACACCTACCTTCCTCGCCGTAGTGAACTACAAAGTATTCCGCTACCGGACACTGCCGCAGGAGATTGATCTGGACACCCTGCAGCAATACCTGCGTCATGCGCACGCGTACTTTCTCGATTTCCGTCTGCCCCTGCTTCGACAATCCCTGTTAGAAGCCATCCGGCCGAACGATTTCAGCAGCCATATACCGATGCTGATCATCCGATGCTACGACGAGTTTGTGGAGGAGATCCGCACACATATCGAGCATGAGAACGCCGGCATGTACGAGGAACATGAGCACGATGACCAGCGTATCACCGACAAACTGACGGAGATCAAGAACCTCATCATCAAGTACTACCCTGGAGCGGCATCAAACAGCCTCATTTCCGTCATGTCCGACCTGTGGCATACCGAGCAGGATTTTGCAGACCATTGTGCAATTGAGGATGATATTCTCCGCCCTGCCATTGACTCTGGTCGCCGGACACGCACCGCTGCCAAGATCCAAGCCCAGCAAACCGAAGAACTATCCGACCGCGAGAAAGATATTCTGGTTCAAATCGTTAAAGGGCTCAGTAACAAAGAGATAGCCGACGTGCTGTTCATCTCGCCGCACACCGTGATCACCCATCGCAAGAACATCACACGCAAACTGAATATTCATTCTACCGCCGGACTCACTATCTATGCAATCGTCAATAAACTGGTAGATATCAATTCTTTAGACTAATGAAAAAGTATATATTGCGATTTTTGTCTTTTGTCTTTTGTCTTTTGACTTTTGACCTTTGTCTCGCCGCCACTTATGCCGGTCGCGTGGTGGACGAGCAAGGCGCGCCTATTCCCTATGCTACCGTCTATCCGGAGATAGCGCCCGAATGGGGAACCGCCACCAACAACGACGGTTTCTTCTCTTTCGAGGCGAACCTCGTGCCGGATATGAAAATTATCATTTCCTTCATCGGCTACGAGAAACTGACCATTCGTGCCAACGAATGTTTAGTTCTCTCCCCCTCCGACGATCCTTCCTCCTTTCAACTTTCACCTTTCACCTTCGTCCTTAAGGAACAGCCCATCGCCCTTCAGGAAACTGTTATTGCCGCCAAACCGGCAAAACAGAAGAACAAACGCAAAGCCATGGCTGCCCTGCTTCATGCCGTCTATGTCAAGTTGGAGGAAGAGTTCCCGGATAACAACGCACAATATCAGGTGGTCAGCGACGTAAGGATGCTCTCTGAGAACAGCACCTGGGGCATGGAGCAGATGATCGCCAACATCGTCGTTCTGCCCGAGCAGGCCAAGGAAGGACGCGATTCGGTCCAGTTCCAGGGACGCTATTGCAAGCGTTTCTTTGACGCACAGAAGCGTGCACAGGCGGACTCGATCCTTGCATCCGATGCTATCGAGCGTCTGGAAAAAGGACAGAAAGAGAAATTCATGCGCAAAGCCGCAAATGCCGTCGATAGCGGAGTGGTCGTGCACCATGCCCTTTTCGCCATCGGTAATATGCGCTATGATTTTGAGCAGACGATGACAGACACCCGCCATTGGACCGTTTCCAATGAGTCGGAGGGAGAGACCGTTCTCACCCATACCCAAAAGGTCTCCAAATACCTTGGTCTATTCAAAATGACTTTTTCCCGCCATTACATCGTGGACTCGGAGACCTACGCCGTACGCCGTTTCTCCGAACATGCAGAGGTCAAAGTGACCATTCCTTTCGGCATCAAACTGAACGCAGAGCAACTCCAGATGCTCAATCTCGTCAATATGAGTGAACAGAACATCAAGAAATTCCGCCTTAAGAAACTGCGTGGTTCGGTGGACCTCAATACGATATACCAGCGGCAGGACGGGCATGTCTATCTGCTCGAAAAGAACATGATCTGCAATGCGCATATCTTGGGTTCCAAGAAAACGGAGATACCCCTTGTCATCAAGGCTACCCAACGTGTCACCGGTCTGCAGACCACGGACGTCAAACCGCTCACTCCCTCTCAAATCACCCGCCGCCTCAAACGTGATATCGTCGAGATCTACTAAAAAACGACCATTAAATTACAACAAAATGGCATACTCTCTTGCGTATGTCATTTTTTTATTGTAATTTTGCACCGCAAAATCATTAATACATATTCACTTAAAGCCAAGCCCCGAAGGCGTTAGAGGGGTAACAAACATCTACATTATCATGAAAAAGATTTACTTTGTGGCATTCGCCATCTTCTGTAGCATTGCAAGCGTAATGGCAGAAAACAAAGTTGACGTTATTATCAAAACCAATTCCGAGAAGATTGAGGCTCTTATCCAAGAGGTTAGCGAGTCCGAAGTGCGCTACAAAAAAGCCAACAATCCGGAAGGACCTAT
>CAMOMF010000126.1 GCA_946619625.1 uncultured Bacteroidales bacterium | reverse complement strand
TAATAACATAGTAATATCCTAATACTAACATAATCATAACCTCATAATATCATAATAATATCATAATAATAAAATAATAATGTCATAATAAAGTAAGCGTGAAGTCTATGAAAAGAAGAGTGAGTATTTTGGTGCTGTTATTGGCAGGTGTGTTGGCGAATGTTTTGTTTGCGGGCAGTTCGGCGGACACTTACAATATCAAGCGGGCACTGGAGAGTCTTCAGGTGCAGGACTATGAGTCTGCCGCCAAGTTTCTGGGACAAGAGATCCAGGAGAGCCCTGACAATGGTTATGCCTACGCCTATTTTGCGGCGCTGTGTGACATGATGACCGGCTATAATGGGGCGATGTTCGCTTTTGCGAAGCGCGCCTTGCCGTTATTGCCAAAAAAAGAGACGACGTTGAAGTCGGCGATGGAAGCCTTCCAAGCGCAGGTTTACCTGGAGGCGGGCGACACAGCGCGTGCGCTGGAGCAGTGGGAACGTGCCAGAGCATACGACTACGGCGACTTGAAGTATTACGGCTACATCGGCGAGGTGTATGAGGACATGAAGGACTTTGATCGCCTATACGAGTTAGGGGACTACATGCTGAACAAGTCGAAGAAACTGAACAAAGAGCCCCTCAGTTATATAGTCATGGTATCGGCTCTGAATGGACAAAAGCGCTACGACGAGGCGATTGCGTGTGCAGAGAAGGGACTGAAGCTGAACAATCTGGAAAAAAATCAGCAAGGAGTACTGCAAATGCTTAAGACGCAGGCCGTCATGGGACAGAAGCGTTATGATGAGGCGTTGGTTGAGGCGATGGAGCTGTCCAAAGTGTCTGTGGGCAGGGCGGTTAACTTGTTGGAAGAGATTGCCGATAGCAGCAGTATGCAGCCGGTGTTAGATAGTATCGAGGCTGCGTATATGCGTGAGCCGGGACAGATGCTTTGGCCCTTTGCCGAGAGTGATATTTATGCCCGACATAATAACTACATACAAGCCGTGTATCAGTTGCTTCGTGGTGCCAAGACCGGCGACTCTGCAGAGGCGCTGCGTACGGCGGGGCAATATGTTGTTCACTTCATGGGAGACCCCGAATTGGCAGAACAACTGTTTCATCAGGCACAAGAAAAAGACCCGAATAACGCGATGGTTTGGGGCAATCTGGCAGACTTATACCACGACATTGGCAGGTACGACGACGCGCTGGACGCGCTGGACCAAGTGTTGCGCTTGGATCCTGAGCAGAAAGACATGAACATCGCCTACACCATCCGCGGGCGAGTGTATATGAGCATGCACAATTACCCCCGTGCAATCGAGGAATATTCGCGTGCGCTGGTGTCCGAGCACGACCTCGACTCTTGGCCCCGAATGGCTGAACTATACCGCGTAGCAGGCGACTCCGCCTCAGCCGCGCGTACCATTCAGCAGGGATTGATGGAGATGCAGAAAGACACTACGGTGGACATGCTGCTTGCTATGGGTGACACCGCTCGTGCCAAAGCCAAGGTGCCGCAGATGGTGCGCAAACAGAACAGTGCCAGTCAACACTATAACGCCGCCTGCATGTACTCGCGCATGCACATGCCCGATGATGCATTGGCGGCACTGAGAAAATCGCTGGAGAACGGCTTCCGCAATTTCTACCATTTTGCATGGGACCAGGACTTGGACAATATCCGTGACCTGCCCGAGTTCAAGGCGATGATGGACGAGTACAAAGCCAAAGTGAAAGAAGAACAGGCGGAACTGAAGCGGCTGATGGAAACACTTTAAACTACTGAACCTCTAAAAAATAATGAAACGATGAAACTACGTAGAGCAATATATTTAGTCATACTGATAGGCTGTGCTGTGAATTTGAGCGCGAAAGGTGACAGCAAATCGTACTATTTCCAGCGTGCCGAGGAGGCGTATCAACAAAAGGACTACGACGAATGTATCCGTATCAGCGAGATGGGAGTCAAGGAAAATCCCAAAGACGGCTACTGCTGGGGATTGCTGGCGGAACTGTACTCCAAACGCGCGAATGGTCAGTATGCGAAGGCGTTGGAGGCAGCGGACCAAGCACTGAAGTATATTCCCAAGAAAGACACGCAATGGCAGGCTTTCCTGATTTGTATCAAGGGAGATGTGTATTACAAGGTGGAGGACTATTCAGCTGCGAAAGTAGCCTATCGTCAGGCGATGATGATGGACCCTGACCATACCGAATACCCTGTGGACTACGCCGATGTTTGTTTCCAGTTGCGCGAGTACGAAGAGGGAGTGCGCGTCTATAAGGAACTGCTTGAGGCGAAAGGGACCCCGGTGTATGCCTATGCCGAACTGGGGCGCGGGTACTACCACCTGGGACGCACGGAGGACGCGAAGAAAGCGTGCAACATGGCTATTGTCCTCTCTAATGACGAGAACGCTGCGGCTCACCACACCTTGGCGTGGATAGCCGCTGATGAGGGACATCTGCCCATGGCTTGCAGGGAAGAGGCTCGCGCCTTGGCCATTGCCGACCATTCCAATTCGGAGATAGCAGATTCACTATTGTACCTGTGTCGTCCGCTGTTGGACGCTGCTGTCCGGAACGAACTGCAGAAAGTGTACACCGATGCCTCGGCGCATCTTCATGTGGCAAACTATTTCCACTCCTCGGCAAACTATGTCGAGTTGTTCCGGCATATACTTTTGGCAGAACAGTATGGCTCGGAACACAAGGACCTGCTGCAAGCGTACTCCATCACATACGACTGCCTTGGTGAGCAGGAGAAATCCATTGAGCTCACTCTGCAACAGATGGCGAACGACACGCTGTCAGAAGAGCATAAAGCGTATTATTATCACGCCCTTAGCAGCTATCACCGTGCGTTGGGGCAGACGGAGAAATCCACCGAATACGCCCTGTTGGAGCACGCAGCCGACCCTGAGGACGGCGATATTTACCGACTGATAGGCAGAAACTACATCATGGAGGGTAACCTGCAGCAAGCGCTTGTCTATATGGATAGTGCCGTGATGGTGGCAACCGAGGAGCGTATGCCCACCAGTCTTTTCAACCGTGCGGAAGTTCATCGCCGTATGGGGAACGAGGAGTCGGCTCGGCGTGACTTGGACGAGGCACTCTCCTACCGGAATGCACAGAACCATGACCGCACGACTTTCTTGTTTGTTGAGGCAATGCAAGGCCAACGCGAGGCGCTGGACCACTACACCGACTCCATCTTGTCGCTCCATGCCTTCACGTCCGTCTATGGGGCCATGTATGACATGATAAGCTGCTACGCCCAGCTCCAAGACAAAGACAAGGTGATGCAACTATTGGACAAATACTTCAGCATGGGGTACCGCCAAGTAGCAAATGTCCGCCATTACTACAGGCTGGACTGGCTGCGTGAGGAACCGGATTTTCAGGCGTTACTGACCCGCTGGGAGGCGGTGCGTCAAGAAGACTTGCGGCGAGTGGAAGAGATGCTGAAAGGCGGACAGGAGGAGTCCGACCTGACCGAACTGCCCTTCACCATGGAGAGTGGCGTGATGCAGGTGAAGTGCGTCATCAATGGTCTGCCCTTGTATTTTGTGTTCGACACAGGCGCATCGGACGTGACCATCTCGAGCGTAGAGGCGAACTTCATGCTGAAGAACGAGTACCTATCCGACGCCGATTTCCTGGGCAAACAGAACTATGTGACCGCCACGGGCGAGATTCACGAAGGCACGGTGATTAACCTGCGCGAGGTGCGTGTAGGCGATGTGGTGCTGAAAGACGTGAAAGCGTCGGTTGTCAAGAGCCAACACGCGCCGTTGCTGCTGGGACAGTCCGTGTTCCGCCGTTTCGGTACTCTGGAGGTGGACAACAAAGCGTCAATCATCCGGTTCAGAAAGTGAGTGGCGAGACCTCTCTAATAGGGCAGGGCGATAATTATACGATCTCTATTATACGATCTCTCTAAAAAATGATGACTCCTCCCCCATAACCATGAACATATACGCAAGAGATACACTTTGTTTGCTGCTAAAAGTAGAGTAAGTGATAATTTGTTTGCATTTTTTTACCAAAACTCTTGCATATGTCAAAAAAAAGCAGTACCTTTGCAGCCGAAAAAGGTGCTGCTTTTTAATTGGGGTCCCCAAAGGAACAAGCCAAAGGCTGTTCCGCATGGGGGGCGGAGGCATGTACCACAAAACAAAAACTAAATAATTAAGAGATATGAATATACCCGGTTGGATGTTAATTCCGTTTGCAGCCATGTTGCTGTCAATTGCTATCTTGCCGTTGCTGCCCAAGGTGGGCGAATGGTGGGAGCATAACATGAACAAGTTGTTAGTGTCGTTTTTGCTGGGTGTGCCCACGGCTGCATGGTTGTGCCTGCATGGTATGTCCCACGAGATAGTGCACCAGATAGTGTACGACTATTTCCCCTTTATCCTGTTGCTGATGGCACTGTTTGTGACCACGGGCGGCATCTGTATCCAGGGTGACCTGCATGCCACTCCGTTCACGAACACGAAGATACTGGCTTTGGGCTGGTTGTTGGCATCATTCATGGGAACGACCGGCGCAGCGATGTTACTGATCAGGTTGCTGCTGAGCACTATCTCGCAGCGTAAGTACCGAGTACATACGGTGCTGTTCTTCATTGCCATTGTAGCGAACTGCGGCGGACTGCTGAGTCCGTTGGGTGACCCCCCATTGTTCCTGTTGTTCCAGAAGGGTGCCAGTTTCACCTGGTGGATGAAAAACATGTGGCTCGAGTGGCTGCTGACGGGTGCCATGTTGTTGTTAATCTACTTCGTAGTGGATTGGGTGTTGTGGCGCAAGGAGCCGTTGGAGAACCTGATGGCGGATGGTCACGAACAGCGTAAGATCACCGTTACGGGCACAATCAACGTAGTCTGGTTGTTGTGTGTGATTATGAGCACGATGTTCATCAACCCGACGTATATCCCGGCGATGGGAGCCGCCGATGCGCCCTGGTACCTGAAGTTACTGCGCGAATGGGCGTTTATCGCCATCATCGCCCTCAGTTGGTTTACCACCCGCAAGAAAGTGCGTGAGGACAACCACTACAGTTGGACGCCTATCATGGAGGTGGCATGCGTGTTCATCGGTATTTTTGTGACCATGACGCCGGCGCTGATGTTCCTGCATAACATGAAAGATGTGATTCAGGGGTACATCAGCGAGCCGTGGCATTACGTTTACTGCACGGGTCTGTTGTCGTCGTTCCTGGACAATGCTCCCACCGCCATGGTGTTCAACAGTATGGCACCGGAGGGTGCCATTGCGGGTTTGGCTGCCGACCCCTTCCTGAAAGCCATCTCGATGGGTGCCGTGTTCTTTGGGGCACTGACATACATTGGCAATGGACCCAACTTCATGGTCAAATCCATAGCCGAGCAGGAAGGAATCAATATGCCCAGTTTCTTCGGCTACATGGCGAAGTTCTCCCTGGTTGTCTGCCTGCCGGTATATATCATCGTGCAACTGATTCTGATTTAAGTTCCAAGTGACCAAGGAACAAGGAACAAAAGACCAAGTACCAAGGAACAAAGATGAATTTAGTAACAGATATAACCACATGGTACTCCACCCACATGACCTATTGGTCCATAGCGGGACTGATGACGGTGGAGTCCAGTTTTGTGCCATTCCCCAGCGAGGTGGTGGTTCCGCCCGCCGCCTATGTGGTGGGGGTGGACGCATCGTCACCCTTGTGCGTGTTTGACCAGTATTGGCTCAACGTCACCCTAATCGTGCTGGTGGCGTCTGTCGGGGCAATCCTTGGGGCAGTCATCAACTACGGATTGTCCATGTGGCTCGGACGACCAATTATCTACAAGTTCGCCGATTCCAAAGCGGGGCGTGTGTTGCTGCTCAGTTCGGAAAAGATACAGAGAGCGGAGCAATACTTCAACGACCACGGCAAGGTGTCCACTTTCGTCGGACGCTTGATTCCGGGCATACGCCAACTGATCAGTATTCCCGCCGGATTGGCACGGATGAACTTCGCCGCTTTCCTCGGCTACACCTTTCTCGGTGCCTTCGCATGGAACATCGTGCTGGCGTTGCTGGGCGTGCTTGCCAAAGGCAATCAGGAACTGATAGAGAAATACAACGAGGAACTGTCGGTGGCAATCCTTGCCATTGTGGCATTGGCAATCGTGTATTTCGTGGTGAAATATATTGTTAAAAACCGCAAACGGAAAGCATGACGGAAAAGCCGGACATAGTGAAACAGTACGAGCAGCGGAAACAAGCGGGTGAGTCGCCCTATTTCGACCCTGTAGAGTTTGAGGACATTTTCCACTACTACTGCGAGGAGGGCATGGAAGATGAGGCGGAGAAAGTGTTGCATGACGCCGAGGCGTTGCACCCGGGTGATTTTATTGTCACGACCCTGAAAGCGGAGTACCTGCTGAACATGGACGATGCCCAAGGTTGTTTGGACTGCTTGGAGCCTATTTTTGACAGTACCAATGTCATGCATTGTATCCTGCGTTCGGGTGCCATGGCAAAATTGGACAGACTGCCAGAGGCGATCACTTACGGCGAACTGGCCATGGAGGGGGATGACCCGCTGATAGCCTACGACATCGGTCTGGGTTTTATGAACGCTGACCAGCCGACGCTGGCATTGCGTTACTATGACCGGTGTCTGTCCGCTTATCCCGAGGATATCCGTACCCTGCAGGCGATTATTCTGTGCCTGAACCAGGTGGGGTCGCCGGAAGAGGTGATACAATATGCCGACCGTGCCCTGGAGGTGGATTCGTATTGTGCCGATGCATGGCTGGCGAAAGGCAATGCGTTGGGTGAACAGGACAAATGGAAAGAGGCGGAGGAGTGCTGCGACTATGCCTTGGCGATAGTGCCTAACAGCGGCGACTGCTTGACGCTGAAGACCACATGCTGCATACAGCAGAACCGCATGGACGATGCCCTCGTTTTTGCTGAGGAGGCGTCGAAGAACGTGTACGGCGGACAGAAAGCCAACGTCTTGCTGCTGTTGGCACACCTCTATGCGGAGAAAGGACGGAAAAAAGAGGCGGTGGAAAGTATCTGGCAGGCAGTGGAGGCGGAGCCAACCGACAAGGACCTTATGTTCCGTGCCGCCGTCGCCTTCAGTGACAATGACGAGCCGCACGCTGCCATCACCCTGTTGCGCTACAGGTTCACGCGGGAAGGCGAGCGTACCGCCCCCGAGGTGTTGTCCCTGCTGGGCGAACAGTACTCGCGCATAGGTTGGTACAACGAGGCGGTCGCCCCGTACGAGATGTTGACCAAACAGCAGCCCGGACCTGCATCGTGGACCTTGTTGGCGGGCACGTACATGTCCCTGTACAAGTTCCGCAAAGCCTATCAGTTGCTGCTGAAAGCCAAGGAGGGAGACCTGATATGGCAGACCTACGTTCTGTTGGCGGTGTGCGCACACGAGATGGGGTGGGAGACTGCCGCTGAGTCGCACTACATCACCGCTTATCAGTTGAGTGCAAGCGGCGCGCGAGACCTCTTGCAGGCTTTGTCCCCCTTGTTGGTGGAGTCGTTCGAACAGAAGGGCATCTTCCGGAAGGCGGAACAATGGCGGCAGAGACAGATAGCAAAAGAAATTCAGAAAGCAAAAAAAATAATCAAATAAATATGGCAACTCAAGAAGAAACATTCAAGAAAATTGTGGCTCATTGCAAGGAGTACGGTTTTGTATTTCCTTCATCGGAGATTTATGACGGTCTGGCGGCGGTGTACGACTACGGCCAGAATGGTGTGGAACTGAAGAACAACATCAAGCGTTATTGGTGGGACTCGATGACCCTCCTGCACGAGAACATCGTGGGCATAGATGCCGCTATCTTCATGCACCCGACGGTGTGGAAAGCATCGGGACACGTGGACGCTTTCAACGACCCGTTGATAGATAACCGCGACTCGAAGAAACGTTATCGTGCCGACGTGCTCATCGAGGAACAGTTGGCAAAGATTGAGGAGAAAATCAACAAGGAGGTGGAAAAAGCCCACAAGCGTTTTGGCGACGCTTTCGACGAGGCGCAGTTCCGCTCCACCAACGCCCGCGTACTGGAGCACCAAGCACATTTCGACGCTCTGCATCAGCGCTACAGTGACGCCATGAACAAGATGGACCTGAACGAACTGAAGCAAATCATCCTTGACGAAGAAATTGTTTGCCCCATCAGCGGCACACGCAACTGGACCGATGTGCGCCAGTTCAACCTGATGTTCTCCACTGAGATGGGTTCTACCGCCGATGGTACCATGCGTGTCTACCTTCGTCCGGAGACGGCACAGGGTATTTTTGTCAACTACCTGAACGTGCAAAAGACCGGACGCATGAAACTGCCGTTCGGCATCGCACAGATAGGCAAGGCTTTCCGTAACGAGATTGTAGCGCGTCAGTTCATCTTCCGTATGCGTGAGTTCGAGCAAATGGAAATGCAGTTCTTCATCAAGCCCGGCACGGAAATGGATTGGTTCAG
>CAMOMF010000125.1 GCA_946619625.1 uncultured Bacteroidales bacterium | reverse complement strand
TCGTTCAACCGCCCTAACCTGTACTACGAAGTACGCCCCAAGACCAAAGATGTGGACAAGGATATCATCCGTTATATCAAGAAAACGATGGAGGGCAAATCCGGCATCATCTACTGCCTGAGTCGGAAGACTGTGGAGGACTTGGCGGCCATCCTGCGGGAGAACAACATCACCGCGCTGCCTTACCATGCCGGCATGGATAGCGCCGAACGAAGCAAGAACCAGGATGCCTTCTTGATGGAAGAGTGCCAGGTCATTGTCGCCACTATCGCCTTCGGGATGGGTATAGACAAGCCGGATGTGCGTTTCGTCATCCACTACGATGTCCCCAAATCGCTGGAAGGTTATTATCAAGAGACCGGTCGCGCGGGACGTGACGGAGGCGAAGGGCAATGTATCTGCTACTACGCGCAGAAAGACCTGGGACGCCTGGAGAAATTCATGCAAGACAAAACCGGCAATGAGCGCGAGATTGGCAAACAGTTGCTGGAGGAGATGAAGAGTTACTGCGAGGGCACTATCTGCCGGCGCAGGTTCCTGCTGCACTACTTCGGGGAAGAGTATAACCGCGACAACTGCGAGAATTGCGACAACTGCCGCAAACAGCACATGATGGTGGACGAGCAGGAGTTGCTGTCTATCATCATCGAACTGGTGCTGGAACTGAAAGAGAACTTCAAAACCGAGCATATTCTTGACATCCTGAAGGGCGTAGAAAGTACTGCCGTACTCACATACGACCATACCGAGTTGGAGTTGTTTGGCGCTGCCGCCGATGAAAGTGTTGAGACGCTAAACGCCATCATCCGGCAAGCAATGCTGGAGGGGTACCTCACGAAAGACCTGAACTCTTTCGGCAATCTGAAAGTGACGGCAGCAGGCAAGAAATTCCTGAAGAAACCTGTCGAGTTCAGAGTTCCGCTGCTGGACGAAAACGAAGAGGAAGAAGAGATTCTCAACTCAGAACTGGGCGGTAGTGCCGCTGCCGATGAGATTCTGTTCAGCATCCTGAAGGATGTGCGACGCACCATGTCCAAGCGCATGGATGTACCGCCTTTTGTCATATTCCAAGACCCCAGTCTGGAAGCCATGGCAACCACCTACCCCATCACCATGGAGGAACTGCAGAACATCCCCGGCGTGGGTGCAGGCAAAGCCAAAAGGTACGGCGACGAGTTCCTGCGCGTAATAAAAGACTATGTGGAGGAGTACGAAATCATCCGTCCTGAAGATATGCGTATCAAGACGGTTGCCAAAAACAGTCTGAACAAAATCAGCATCATCCAAGCCATTGACCGCAAAAAGGACCTGGACGACCTGGCAGAGTCCAAAGGCATGGACATGGACGAACTGCTGGACGAAATAGAAGCAATCATCTACAGCGGCACCAAACTGAACATCAACTATTTCATCGAGGAGATAATGGATCCGGACAAAGAGGAGGAGATTTTCGACTACTTCCGCAATGCATCCACCGACAGCGTCAAAGTGGCGATGCGGGAACTGGACGATGACGACATCAGCGAGATTGACATACGACTCGTCCGCATCAAGTTCCACTCCGAATTAGGCAATTAAATTGTTCCATTTTGAGAAAAAACGAAATAGATATTATTACGCTGGGTTGCTCCAAAAACCTGGTTGACGCAGAACGCTTGATGCGCCAACTGGAGTTGGAGGGGTTCACTTGCGTGCATGATTCAGACCATCCCCGGGGCGAAATCGCCGTCATCAACACGTGCGGATTTATCGGTGATGCCAAGGAGGAAAGTATCCGCACCATCCTGCAGTTTGCAGAACGCAAAAAACACAGGCAACTGAAACACCTGTACGTAATGGGCTGTCTGAGTGAACGTTATCGTGCCGACCTGGAAGACGAACTGCCGGAGGTGGACAAGTACTACGGCAAATTCGATTTTATGGCGCTCATCGACGAACTGAAAACACAGATGCACACCACAACCGCACCCGGGGAACACAGTTCATCTTGCGCTCATCCGTGGGAACGGACCCTCACTACGCCCTCACACTACGCATACGTCAAAATCAGCGAGGGCTGCAACCGTTTTTGTTCCTATTGCGCGATTCCGCTTATTACAGGACGTCATACCCCGCGCCCACAAACCGAAATCCTGGACGAAGTGCGTTGGTTGGCTGAAAAGGGAGTGAAAGAAGTACAGGTCATTGCTCAGGACCTCAGTGCCTACCCTGCCCTTCCCGAACTGATTGAGCGCATGAGTGATATACACGGAATAGATTGGATACGACTGCATTACGCCTACCCTGCAGATTTCCCTATGGACATACTCCGCGTGATGCGGGAAAGACCCAATGTGTGCAAGTATTTGGATTTGGCGCTGCAGCACTGCACCGACCATATGCTCAGTAAGATGCGCCGGCATATTACTGCCCAAGAACAGGAAGAACTGCTCCACACCATCCGTGCAGAGGTGCCCGGCATACATATCCGCACCACGTTGATGGTGGGACACCCCGACGAGACGGAAGAGGATTTTCAGGCACTTTGCGATTTTACACGCAGGATGCGCTTCGAGCGTATGGGCGCTTTCGCCTTCTCCAACGAAGAGGGGACCTACGCCTACAAACATTACACCGACAATGTGCCGGAAGACGTGAAACAAAGACGTTTAGACCAACTCATGGCGATTCAGGAAAATATAGCCTCTGAAATCAGTGAAACCAAAATCGGCACCACTATGCGCGTCATCATCGACCGCGAAGAAACAGAACACTACGTAGGACGAACCGAATTTGACAGCCCGGAAGTGGACTGCGAAGTGCTGGTCAAAAAAGAAGGGCAACCTCTTCATATCGGCAATTTCTACAACGTTAAAATCACTGATTGCGAGAACTTTGACCTATACGGAACAACTACAATTTAGTATGACAACAAAAGAACTCATAAGTAATATTGCCAAAAAAGCCGGTCTGACCAAAAGCCAAGTGGCAGATTTGCTGGACGCTACCGAAGAGGTCATCGTACAGCATTTGTTGGAGGGGAAAAGTGTTCAGATTCAAGGGTTTGGAACATTGGATGTGAAGCAGAAGAAAGAACGCATCAGTGTGCACCCGCGTACAGGGGAACGAAGCATGATTCCGCCCAAACAACAGGTTACATTCAAGCCCACACAAAACCTAAAAGACGAAATCAACAATTGGTAATGTCAGAAGAAAAATTAACCATATCGGAACTGCGCAAAACTATCAGCAAACAGATGAGCCTGCCGGAAGAAACGGCAAGCCGCTTTCTGGCTGCGCTCTTTCCTACTATCATTGAGGGGTTGCATCAGGACGGACAAGTACGAATCGGCGGACTCGGAACATTCAGGATTGTTCATATTGCACCTCGCAAGAGCGTCAATGTCAACACCGGCGAGTCAATCATGCTGGACGGTTACGACAAGGTTACTTTCTTGCCGGAAAGTTATATCCGCGAACAAATCAACGAACCATTCTCCGATTTGGAACCCGTACGCGTGGATACGGACGGAAAACCATTGGACCCGCAATCCAAATTGCCCGGCATTGACCCGCGAGCACGATTCGATGAACAGGCTGATGAAATCAAGAGCATTCTTGCCGAATTAGGCGAAAAAACTCCGACAACGGCGGAAGGGGATCTATATCCGGAAACAACTTCACTTGATGCAACTACAGAGCATGATTCTCCCGTTCAGGAGACTTCTCCCATACAAGAAACCACTCAAGTTCAGGAAACGACAAAGAGTACTCAGACTCCTGAAGAACAACCTTCACAGCCGTCACAAACAACAGAGACGCCGGACGGTTCTTCCCGCTTCCATGGGTGGAGAGTGGCACTCATCACCATCCTCGTACTGCTGGCAATGCTCGTGGCAGGCTATTTTGTGCTGGTAAACAAACTGGAAAGTTGGGCGAACAGCCTTGGTTTCCACGCCGAGGAAGAGGAGTTCTTGGACTTGGAGGTGGAGAGTGAAATGCTCGCACCGGAACCCCTGTTACCTTTTGACAGTGCAGTTTCCGAACATACAGATTCTGCTGCTATTCAGTCTGGTGACTCTATTACAGCAGAGGTGGAGGGCACCACCTTCCAGCCTACCATTCTGGGTATAGAAACAGTCCAGGAGGGTAGTCGCTTGGCGCAAATAGCACGCCGATACTATGGCGATCCTGACAAATGGACTGTCATATACGAGGCAAACAAAAACGTTATCAAAGACCCCAATAACCTGAAGGCAGGCACCAAACTGCAAATACCACGGTTACCATAAGAATATCAATATTTTGGAAGAAGACTTTATACATATTCGCGGAGCAAAAACCCACAACCTGAAGAATATCTCTGTCGATATTCCCCGGGGCAAGTTGGTGGTGGTGACGGGCTTGTCCGGTAGCGGCAAGTCTTCACTCGCTTTTGACACCCTATATGCCGAAGGACAAAGACGTTACGTTGAGAGCCTTTCGTCCTACGCGCGGCAGTTCCTGGGAAGAATGCAAAAACCCGAAGTGGATTTTATTGACGGCATTCCACCCGCCATCGCCATCGAGCAGAAAGTCAGTTCACGAAACCCGCGCTCTACCGTGGGTACCACTACCGAAATATACGAGTACCTCAAGTTGCTATTTGCACGCATAGGCAAGACTATATCTCCCGTCAGCGGGCTTGAGGTCAAAAAGCACACCATTCGCGACGTTGTCAACCATGTCATGAACCTTCCCAAGGGCACCAAAGTCATGTTGCTTTCACCCGTCCATTTGGACGAAAATATCACGCTCAAACAGCAACTTGACGTATGGGAAGGCCAGGGGTTCTCACGCATGATACAGCACCGCAAAACGCTGCGCATCAACGAGGTCAAAGATTCTGAAGACCTTTACCTGCTGGTTGACCGCATTGTAGCGGACGGCGAACCTTCCACGGCAAACCGCTTTGCAGACTCGGTACAGACCGCTTTCTTCGAGGGCAAAGGTGAATGTCTCTTGGATGTGGAGGGGGCACTCATTCCCTTCTCAGAACGATTCGAAGCAGATGGCATCACGTTTATCGAGCCCAGTGAACACCTCTTCGATTTCAACAATCCCCTCGGAGCCTGCCCCACCTGCGGCGGATTCGGCAATATCATCGGCATCGACGAAGACCTCGTCGTCCCGAACAAACAACTAAGTATCTACGAAGAGGCCATTGCTTGTTGGCGGGGCGAGAAAATGAGTCTGTGGAACAAAGAACTGATCTACAACGCAGACCGGTTTGATTTCCCCATTCATACACCTTTCTACGCACTCACCCCCGAGCAAAAACAACTCATCTGGACCGGAAATGAGTATTTCCACGGACTGAACGACTTTTTCCAGATGCTCGAGCGCGAACAATATCAGAAGATTCAATACCGCGTCATGTTGGCACGGTACCGGGGCAAAACCCTATGTCCGGATTGCCGCGGTGGCAGATTGCGCAAAGAAGCGGAATACGTGCGCGTGCACGACAAGAACATATACGATATTGTGCGCACGCCCGTAAGTGCCTTGAAGCCGTGGTTTGAGGACCTGCCCAACCACCTCTCCGAAACGAGCAGGTTGGCAGCGGCTCCACTATTGGTGGAAATCAACTCGCGACTGCGCTTTTTGAGGGAAGTGGGCTTGAGTTACCTCACCTTGGACAGACTCTCTTCCACACTCTCAGGCGGTGAAAGTCAGCGCATTACGCTTGCCAAATCCCTCGGAAGCAGTCTCGTGGGGTCACTCTACGTATTAGACGAGCCCTCTATAGGACTGCACGCACGCGATACACAACAACTTATCGGTGTTTTGAAGGAACTGCGCGACTTGGGCAATACGGTTGTCGTTGTAGAGCATGACGAAGAAATCATACGCGCTGCCGACTACCTCATTGATATTGGTCCGGAAGCGGGACGTAAAGGCGGACAACTCGTTTGGGCGGGAGATGCCTCTGAAGAACAGATTGCCAAGGCTGTACAAGGACCGCTGCACTCCTACACACTCGACTTTCTTCAGAAAAAAGAGGTGATTCCAATTCCGCGCTACAGACGCCCTTGGAACAATTATATCGAAGTTCTCAACGCCCGCGAGAACAACCTGAAAGATATCAATGTACGTTTCCCGCTGAACGTTATCACTTGTGTTACAGGCGTTTCCGGTTCAGGCAAGTCGTCTCTTGTCACTCGGGTACTATACCCTGCACTAAAAAAATACTACGGTGGATTGGCGGAACGCACCGGCGATTTCGGCAGTCTCAAGGGCAGTATGGACAGGGTCAAAGACATCGAGTTTGTGGACCAGAACCCCCTGAGCCGCTCCTCACGAAGCAATCCGGTCACCTACCTGAAAGCATACGACGAGATACGCAAACTTTTTGCTACACAGCAACTTAGCAAGCAGATGGGCTACACCGCCGCGCATTTCTCCTTCAACACACCAGGAGGACGCTGTGAGGAATGTCAGGGCGAAGGGACGATAACCATCGAGATGCAGTTCATGGCGGACATTGTCATGGAATGCGAGCATTGTCATGGACGGCGTTTCAACAACGATGTGCTCGAAGTCCGGTTCCGTGGAAAGAGTATCTACGACGTACTCGAAATGACTGTCAATCAGGCCATCGAGTTCTTCTCTGACGCATTGGCGCCCGCCTCCAAAGCAAACACAGAACAGGATGGGCAGAAAGCCAGCAAACCCACCAAGGAAGAAACACTCTGCATCAGGAAGATTATCAAGCGGTTGAAACCTCTTCAGGACGTCGGAATCGGGTATGTCAAACTGGGACAATCCAGCAGCACCCTCTCCGGTGGCGAAAGTCAGCGCGTCAAACTCGCGTCTTTCCTTGCACAGGAAGAGCAGGACCCCACTATCTTTATCTTCGACGAGCCCACTACCGGACTACATTACCACGACATTTCCGTGCTCCTAAAAGCACTGAACAGCCTGGTTGACAAGGGACACACGGTCATCATCATCGAGCACAACCCCGCCGTCATTTTGGCGGCAGACCATGTTATTGACCTCGGACCCGAAGGGGGACAGCAGGGCGGACACGTCATCTTCGCAGGGACGCCCGAAAACCTGATGAAATGCCCGGACAGTTACACCGGCAGATATCTGCACACCTGATGCAGACACCGGCACAACCAAATACAGATATCTGTAAACTATAAAATGAACAATATCAAAAACATATCTCTCTTCACCACCGCAACGATTCTTTCTATGTCGCTGCTGACGGTCATGGCGGGCGCTGCAGTGGCACCTGCCCTCGGAGCGGTCAAGGAACATTTCAGTCACGCCGACCCGCTTCTTGTTCAGTTGATTGTGTCCATGCCGGCGCTCTTCATCATACTGACAAATATGTGTTTCCCCGCACTATGCCGGCATTTCGGTACGAAGACGCTGGCAGTCGCCGGACTGACACTGTATGTTCTCACGGGTTGCGGCGTTTTCTTCCTGGATAATATCGCTGCCATACTCGTTCTGCGCGCGCTCCTCGGCATCAGTGTTGGCATCATCATGCCACTTTCCACCGGACTGCTCGCTTTTTATTTCCCACCGGAAAAAATAGCGGGACTCATGGGACTCAGTGCCGCCATGAATCAGTTGGGAGGGGTCGTTGCCACGTTACTTGCCGGCATGCTTTGCGTCATCGACTGGAACTACGCTTTCCTCGTGTATGCCCTCGGACTCATTGCACTGATTATGGTGCTTGTATGGTTACCGCAGGACTCGTTCAGCCCGAAAAAAAACGATGTGGAAGAAGATGCACAACCTTCAGGTTTCTTCCCTCTTCTCCGTAAGTTTCACCCCAGCGTAACCGGCATGCTCCTGCTGATGATAATCTTCTTCATCTACCCCACCCATTTTGCCATTACTGGACGTGCTATGAGTTTATCCCAAGAAACCATCACGTGGCTCATGGTGGGCATGGACGCCGTTGCTTTCATTGCCGGACTACTCTTCGGAAACCTGATGAAACGTTTCCCGCGTTCCATGAAATACTGGGCGCCGCTGCTTTTCATCGCCGGCATGTGGGTACTCGCAGCCGCTTTCGACATCAACGGACTCATTATTGGGTGCCTTTTCATCGGCATGGCCACCGGAGTAGGAGTACCGTATCTGCTCACCATCGCTTCCATCAAGGGCGGAAAGCAGGCCTCCACCACCGTCATGCCGCTACTTAGTGCCGCACT